>NZ_JBFTRC010000003.1:0-119299 GCF_056399325.1 Allobosea sp. 01N443 | reverse complement strand
GTCCGCCTGAGCGAAGGCCGGCAGGGCAAGCATCGGTGCGCCGGCCAATGCAAGCCCAAGCGGCAGCATGGCGAAACGGGACAATTTCATCGGGACGGCCTTTCGCTGATGTCCAGAATAATGCTGGCGCTCCACTGCCAGTTGAACACGGCGAAGGCAAGGCGATTGAGCCACTTAGAGGTTGCCTGAAGGTTGCTTTTCGGTAATCCGCAGGCGCTTTTTACATCCCCGCCACCGATCCCCTTGGCACCTGCGGTGCAAAACCCCACATCCCGGCGAGCGATGCCTCACGATCAGCGCGCCGGCTCCGGCAAAAGCGACGCTGGACCCCGCACCCGCACGCGTCTAAACACGCGGTCGAATTGAGATAATCCGGCTTCCGTCGGCGCAGGATGATGACCATGCGCCGCCGCGAGCCAGGCACCGAAAGAAGGCCAGACATGCTTGGCGCGCTCGCAAAGAAACTCTTCGGCTCGTCGAATGACCGGCGCGTCAAGGGCTATGCCCCTCGCGTCGCCGCGATCAATGCCCTCGAACAGGAAGTCGCCGCCCTCAGCGATGAGGCGCTGCAGGCCCGTACTCAGGAATTCCGCCAGCAATTAGCGAACGGCGCCAAGCTCGACGATCTGCTCGTGCCGGCCTTCGCAACCGTGCGCGAGGCTGCCAAGCGCGTGCTCGGCCAGCGGCCCTACGATGTCCAGCTCATCGGCGGTATCGTGCTGCACGAGGGTGCGATCTCGGAAATGAAGACCGGCGAAGGCAAGACGCTGGTCGCGACGCTGCCGACCTATCTCAACGCGCTTGAAGGCAAGGGCGTCCATGTCGTCACGGTCAACGACTACCTAGCCCGCCGCGACGCCGAATGGATGGGCAAGCTCTACAACTTCCTCGGCCTGACCACCGGCATCATCGTCCACGGCATCGATGACGACGAGCGCCAGCGCGCCTATGCCAGCGACATCACCTACGGCACCAACAACGAATTCGGCTTCGACTATCTGCGCGACAACATGAAATACGACGTCGCGCAGATGTCGCAGCGCGGCCACCATTTCGCGATCGTCGACGAGGTCGATTCGATCCTGGTCGACGAAGCCCGCACGCCGCTGATCATTTCCGGCCCGCTCGACGACAAGTCCGATCTTTATGTCATGATCGACAAGCTCATCCCCTCGCTGGTCAAGACCGATTTCGAAGTCGATGAGAAGCAGCGCGCCGTCTCCCTGACCGAGGCCGGCAACGAGCATATCGAGGAGCTGCTGCGCCAGGCCGATCTGCTCAAGGAAGGCGATCTCTACGACGCGGCCAACGTCACATTGGTCCATCACGTCAACCAGGCCCTGCGCGCCCACTCGCTGTTCACCCGCGACAAGGATTATATCGTCCGCAACGACGAAGTCGTGATCATCGATGAGTTCACCGGCCGCATGATGCCCGGCCGGCGCTACTCCGAGGGCCTGCACCAGGCCCTGGAGGCCAAGGAGCACGTCACGGTCCAGCCCGAGAACGCGACGCTCGCCTCCATCACCTTCCAGAACTATTTCCGGCTCTATTCGAAGCTCGCCGGCATGACCGGTACGGCCTCGACGGAAGCTGACGAGTTCTTCCAGATCTACAAGCTGGAAGTGCTCGAGATCCCGACCAACGTCCCCGTCGCGCGCCTCGATGAGGATGACGAGGTCTATCGCACCTTCGAGGAAAAGGTCCGTGGCGTTATCCGCGAAATCAAGGCCTCGCAGGACAATGGCCAGCCCATGCTGGTCGGCACCACGTCGATCGAGCGCTCCGAGCTCGTCGCCGAAATGCTGAGCAAGGAAGGCTTCAAGCAGATCGATTTCAGCGCTCCGAACGCTTTGGAGCCGATCTATGAGGCCGCCCGCCAGGGCAAGCCATCCAAGTATTTCGCCGTGCTGAACGCCCGCTTCCACGAGCAGGAAGCCTATATCGTCGCCCAGGCCGGCGCCCCAGGGGCGATCACCATCGCCACCAACATGGCCGGCCGTGGCACTGACATCCAGCTCGGCGGCAATGCCGAGATGCGGATCCAGCACGATCTGCGCGACATGCCCGAAGGGCCCGAGCGTGACGAGAAGGCCAAGGCGATCCGCGCCGAGGTCGCCGACTTCAAGCAGCGCGTGCTCAAGGCCGGCGGACTCTACATCGTCGGCACCGAGCGCCATGAAAGCCGGCGCATCGACAACCAGCTCCGTGGCCGTGCCGGCCGCCAGGGTGACCCGGGCCGCTCGAAATTCTTCCTGTCGCTGCAGGACGATCTGATGCGGATCTTCGGCTCCGACCGCATGGACGGAATGCTGCAGAAGCTCGGCCTCAAGGAGGACGAGGCCATCGTCCATCCCTGGATCAACAAGGCCGTCGAGAAGGCGCAGGGCAAGGTCGAGGCGCGCAACTTCGACATCCGCAAGAACATCCTGAAATACGACGACGTCATGAACGACCAACGCAAGGTCGTCTTCGAGCAGCGCCGCGATTTCATGCGCCAGGCGAGCGTGCGCGAGACCATCGACGACATGCGCCACGGCGTCGTCGAGGACGTCGTAACCCGCCGCATCCCCGAAGAGGCCTATGCAGAGCAGTGGGATGCTGCTGGCCTGCGCGAAGACGTCCATAACTTCCTCAATCTCGATTTGCCGATCGAGGACTGGGCCAAGGAGGAAGGCATCGCCGACGCGGAACTCCGCGAACGCATCCGCACCCAGGCCGACCTGGCCTATGCCGAGCGCATCGCCCGCAACACCGAAGAGGTCATGACCTATGTCGAGAAGCAGGTGCTGCTGCAGACGCTCGACCATCTCTGGCGCGAGCATCTCGTCACGCTCGACCATCTCCGACAGGTTGTCGGCTGGCGCGGCTATGCCCAGCGCGACCCGCTGAACGAGTACAAGCAGGAAGCCTTCGAGCTCTTCGACGGGTTGATCGGCCATCTGCGCGAGCAGGTCACCGGCAACCTGATGCGCATCGAGGTCCGCTTCGATCAGCCGGAGGATGGCATCCTGCCACCCCAGGATACCCTGCCTGCTCCCGCCTTCGGCGATTACGGCGGCAGCGGCCTGCAATATGCCGCAGTCGAAGAGGGCGAGGTCGCGGTTGTGGACCGTGACCCGACCGATCCATCGAGCTGGGGCAAGGTCGGCCGCAACGAGCCCTGCCCGTGCGGCTMCGGCAAGAAGTTCAAGCACTGCCACGGGCAGTTCGCCTGACACCCCGGTGGCCTCAAGCTTCGGAATATGAAAAAGGGCCGCTCTCACGAGCGGCCCTCTTCGTTTGTCCTGCATGATCGCGCGGCGTCACTTCGGCGCGAAGACCCCGACGCTGCTGGCCGTGATGTCGAAGGAGAGCGTCCCGACTACGGTCGGGTTGCACCAGTTCGAGCTATAGCCGCCTCCCGCGTTGCCTCGGGTGATCCCGCGCGGATCGGAGGTCAGCAGGAAGCAGTTGGCCTTGGACAGGTTGGTGTCGTGATAGCGCAGATCGGCGGTCAGGTTCTTGTAGGTGTAGGACAGGCCGGCATTCCAGTAATTGTAGTCGGGCAGCCGGATCGGCGTCGGGAACGCGATGTTGGTGCTGGTGGTGCCGAGCCAGTAGCGGCCGAACTCTCCAGAGACCGAGAGACCCTCGAGGAAGGGCAGATTGTACTTGGCCGTCAGCGAAGCGTAGGTGCCCGTTGCGCCCGTGCCGAGCCAGTCCCAGGCATAGAAGACATTGGCGCCGAGCGTGGCCTTGTCCTCCCAGTTATAGGAGACCTTGCCGGCAAGCTCGGTGAAATCGGTATTGCGCGGCGTCCAGATCACGCCGAGCCCGTCGATGAAGCGCTTCTCATTCGGATAATAATATTGGATCACGCCCAGGTCGAAGGTGACCGGGCCGAATTTCGGACGGATACCGCCATAGAAGTCGATCTCGGCGGGCGGGCTGGTCGCGAGATCGACATTGGCACCGAAGACGCCGAGATAGAACAGGTTGTCATAGAACTGCAGCTCCACCGAGCCTTGGGCGCCGGGCTTGCGGTCCGTCTGCGAGATGCCGCGGAAAACGTAGTCGGTCACGCCCTTGATGCTGACCGCAGCATCGATCCAGGTGATGCTCGGCGGAACCGGTGCCGGCGGCGGACCCTTCTTGCTTGGCAGGTCGGATGCCTGGGCCGCACCAGCAAACATGGCGAGCGACAGCGCCGCGCCAGTCGCCGGAAGACGTATCAGATCGAGAACCATCAGTAGCTCCGTCAAAAGACAGAAACCGCGCGCGAATTGCCGCGTTTCTGCCCCAATCAGGCCGATGGAACCGGATTCTCAGCAAGACGAGCTTTTTGGCATCCTGCACAGGAAAATCGCAGAAGCCGCCTGTCGGGCGGCATCTGCGCTGTCAAAATGAGCTTCTGCGAGGAAGTCAGGATCTGGTGATATTTTTGTCACGCATCGAATGCGCGACAAAGGAGACTCAACGGGTCGCGGACTGGCTCGAATAGGCAGCGTTCGACTGGTCGAGTTGCGTCGTGCGCAGCGTGTCTGCCCGACGCGGCGGCAGCGGCGTGCGCACATTGGTCGGCTTCGCCGGAACGACGGAAGCGACTGGCGCGGCCACAGGCGCCTCCACAGGCTGCGCCGAGCCTCCGATCAAGGGCACGAAGCTCAGCGCACGCTGATAGAAGGGGCGGTTATCAGCGACGGTGCCCACGGCAGGGGCCGCCGGCACCGCGCTGGCAACGACTGGCACCTGCTGGGCAGCACCCGGCAGGACCTTGGCCACCTGGGTCGCGGCAACAGCCGCGGCCGGCGCAGCGGCGGGCTTGACCACCACAGCGGGAGCAGCAGCCGGCGTCGCCACTTCGGCCGGCGCGGCGGCAACTGCCGCGAGGACAGCCTCATTATCGGCCGAAACCGCACGCACCGTCGCCTTGGTCCGTCCCTTGTCGTCCAGCACGACGACGCGCGGGCCAACGGTCAGCGCGTCCGGGCGGCTGATGCCGACGTCCCGCGAAGCCCAGGATGCCGACCTGTTCAGCGAATCGGACCCACCCGTGACGAGCGTCTGCTTGAAGGAACTGTGCTGGTCTCCGTCATCATAGATCAGCTTCACCGCCGGCGTGCCCTTCGCCACCAGCGCCGCAACCTGGACCTCGTCCTGCTGGCGCTTCTGCGCCACGGCCCCGCCCAAATTGCCGCCGTTGAAGACGTAGCGGCCGCCACTGACACCGACGCTCGGCTCGTCCTTGGCGACCTCGAAATAGTCCGAGCCTTCCTTCAGGTTCTTCCAGAAGGCGATATTGGGGTCGAGCCGGTGCTTGGCGAGGTTTTCCGGCGTCATCCGGAAGGGGAAGGCCTGCATCTGCACGGCCTTCTGGCCGGCGCCCTGTGCTTCGCGCACCAGCGCATAGATCTCGCCGATCTGATCGTCGGTCATCGAATAGCAGCCCGCCGAGGAGCAGGCGCCATGAACCATCAAATGCGCGCCGGTGCGCCCATGGGACCGGTCATAGGCATTGGGATAGCCCATGTTGAACGAGACATAATAGGACGAATTCGGGTTCATCTGCCCCGGGGAGATGGCATAGAAGCCCTCCGGCGCCATGCGATCGCCTTCGCGGACCTTCGGACCGAGCTGGCCGGACCAGCGGCACATCGGGAAGGTCTTCAGCAACTCGTAGCGGCCATCGCCCTTGCGCTTCCAGACCTCGAGCTCCGACTCCTTCTTGTAGGAGCGGATCAGGATCGGCTGATCCTTGCTCATGCCCTTCTCGGACATCAGCGCATAGGTCGCCGATGGGATCGGGATGTTATGGCGCGCAGAGCCGCGATACCGCTCCTCTTCGCAGGCGCCCAGGGTCAAAGCAACGAGCGCCACGAGGGCGATGTGTCTTGCTGCCACGTCGTCGATCCCATTGATCAAGCGGTCGTCGCCGACCTTCTATGCTCAAGACGGCAAAATCGTGCCGCTCATCATGGTTGTGAAGCGTTAGGCTTGACCGTTCCTTACCACAAGGGGGTCAGATCTGGCCATACGGTAAAGGAAGCGTAAACAGCGGGATTGCGAAGCTCAAAGGCTGCGGCCGATCGCGAGGAATTTCTCCTCGCGCTGGGCGACGACCTGCTCGGCCGAGAGGCCCGCGAGATCGGACAGGGCAGCTGCGATCGCATCGCCAGCGCGCGAAATCGCCATCTCGGGATCGCGATGCGCCCCTCCGGTGGGCTCGCTGACGATCCGGTCGATGATGCCGAATTTCAGCAGATCCTGCGCCGTGATCTTCATGCCGGTCGCGGCGTCCTGGGCGCGCGCCGTATCGCGCCAGAGAATCGAGGCCGCGCCCTCCGGCGAGATCACCGAATAGATCGCATGTTCCATCATCATCACGCGGCTCGCGGCAGCGATTGCGATGGCACCACCTGATCCGCCCTCGCCGATCACCAGCGCGACGCTCGGGCTGCGCAGACCGAGCCATGCCTCGGTCGAGCGCGCAATCGCTTCCGCCTGCCCGCGCTCCTCGGCCTCGATCCCCGGATAGGCACCGGCGGTGTCGACGAAGCTCAGAACCGGCAGGCCGAAACGATCGGCAAGCTCGGCCAGACGGACAGCCTTGCGATAGCCCTCAGGCTTCGGCATGCCGAAATTGTGCCGGATGCGGGTCTCGGTGCTGTTGCCCTTCTCCTGCCCCATCACGCAGACCGGCTGACCGCGGAAGCGCMCGAAACCGCCGACGATCGCCTCGTCCTCGCCGAAGGCGCGGTCGCCCGCAAGCGGCGTGAATTCGGTGATCAGCGCTGCACAGTAATCGATGAAATGCGGTCGCTGCGGATGCCGGGCGACCAGCGTCTTCTGCCAGGGCGTCAGGGCGCCATAGAGGTCCTTGAGCGCCTGGTTTGCCTTGGCATCGAGCTTTCCGATTTCCTCGGACAGAGAATAGCCGTCCCCCTTTGCATCCAGGGCACGCAATTCATCCGCCTTCGCCTCAAGCTCGGCGACCGGTTTCTCGAAATCAAGATAGCTACGCATTGTGATCCAGTTCTGGGGCGGGGCCGTCGATCCGCAGGGGGAGACGGAAGACCGGGGCCCGAAAAGCGGCGGACCTTGGCCGTGCCACGCTGTGATTGTCAACCCGCCGGGCGCTTGTCCCGCGTTTCGCCCAATCGTGGCGTCGGGGTGGGCTGGGGCAGCAGGACGGGACGAAAGGCAAAACTGCGCCGCGTCGCACGCAGCGGCGCCCGGCGATAGAACTGCTTGGTCGCATCGATGACATGGACGCCAGCGAAGGGCAGCGACAGCCCCGAGCCAACCCGCTCCCAGGCTGGGGCGGAGCGCATGAACAGCTTGCGTTTGAGCGGGGGTACATAGAGCGCCTCGGCCCAGTTCTCCGGAGCGAAAGTCGCGCCGCGCATCAGCGATTCGAGCTGTGAGCGGCTGAACGGGCGGCCGTGACCGAAGGGCGTTCCGTCCATCCGGGCCCAGAGCCCACGGCGATTGGGCGCGACGACGAGCATGCGGCCACCGGGACTGAGCACGCGCGCCACCTCGTCGAGCAGGTCGTCGGGGCTCTCTGTCTCCTCAAGAGCATGAACCAGCACGACCCTGTCGACCGAGGCTGTCGGCAAGGGCAGCAGCGTCGGCTCGACCAAGGCCGAGGCCGAGAGACCTTCCGACGGCCAGTTCACCACGCCTTGCGCCGCCGGCATGAAGGCGAGCACGCGCTCGGCATTGGCGCCAAGCACCGTCAGGTAGGGGGTGCAGAAACCCAGGCCGAGCAGGCGCTGGCGTCCGCAATCCGGCCAGAAACGCAGCATCGCCCGGCCGATGAAGCGCCGGGCGACATGGCCGAGGGGACTGGCATAGAAGGCGCGAAGGTCGACGACGTCGAGAGCCATGAACATGAAATGGACCGGCGGTGGCGCCGACGCAAGGGCACCGGGTTCTGCTCGGGCAGCACACGGCCATGCTTGATCGCGTGCCGGTCATGCCCCAATTCATGATGCGCTGATCGCCTCCCGGCGGTTATCCTTCGCTTCCCGCGCCAGGAGCCTTCCATGTCCCTCGACATCCATATCTTCCGCACGCTGAGCGACAATGCCGGCGCCTTGATTCGCGATCCCGCGACCCACGCCTGCGCGGCGGTCGACGTCCCCGACGCAAAGGAGGTGCTGGCCGCAGCCGAGGAGAAGGGCTGGGCCATCTCCGACATCTTCATCACCCATTCCCATTTCGACCATGTCCAGGGCGTCGCCGCGCTCAAGCAAGCCACGGGCGCGACAGTCTACGGCCCCGCGGACGCCCGGGACGCTGCCCCCGTCGACACCGTCGTCGGCGAAGGCGATCGGGTTCCACTCGGAGGCTTCGTCTTCGACGTCTGGCACACGCCCGGCCACGCCGATGGGCATCTGACCTTTGTCGGCGAGCAGACCCGGCTCGCGCTCGTAGGCGATGTCGTCTTCGTCATGGGTTGCGGACGCGTTCAGCCCGGGCAGTTGCCCGCCATGTGGACGTCGCTGTCGCGGATCATGACCCTGCCCGACGACACCCAGCTGATCACGGGGCACGACTACACCCTCGCCAACGCCCGTTTCGCGGTGTCCGTGGATCCCGCCAATGCCGTGCTGAAGACCAGGCTCGCCGAGGCCGAAGCGGCCAAGGCGGCCGGGCGGTTCTGGGCGCTGACCACGATCGGGGAGGAAAAGGCCACCAACCCCTTCTTCCGCGCCGGACAAGCCGCGCTCGCAACCTCTGCGGGCCTTGCCGGGGGTGAACCCGGCAAGGTCTTCGCCGCCCTTCGTGAAGCCAAGAACAGGTTCTGAGCGATGACGATGAACCGGCTAGACGGGTTGAGCGCGGCAGGGATCATTCGCCTGCTCGAGCTCAAGCCGCATCCGGAAGGCGGGCATTATCGCGAGACCTTTCGCGACGGGGCAGGACCGGAGGGGCGCGGCTTTTCGACGGCGATCTATTATCTGCTCGACACCGGCGAGACATCGGAATGGCACCGCGTCGATGCAGCCGAGATCTGGCATCACTATGCCGGTGCGCCGTTGGTGATCAGCGTGTCCCCAAACGGCCATGACGCCTCGGCGCATCATCTCGGCCGCGATCTCCTCGCCGGACAGCGCCCGCAATTCGTGGTGCCGACCGGCTGGTGGCAAAGTGCGACGTCGCTCGGTGCCTGGACGCTGGTCGGCTGCACGGTCGCGCCCGGTTTCGACTTCTCCGGCTTCGAGATGGCGCCACCGGGCTGGCGGCCTCAACCCCGCGCGGCACGAGGCGCCTGATGATCTCTGATGTTCCGTACGATCCGGCATGCATCGCCGAATGCGAAAGGCGCATCGTCAACGCCTGGCCGGCTCCCTCGACGCTGCTGATCGGCGACTGGGTCGTGCGCTTCGCCAACGGCTATTCCGGCCGGGCGAATTCCGCCTCGCCCTTGAAGCCGGAGGCCGAACTCGACGATGCGACCCTCGAACTGATCGAGGAATTCTACAAGGCTGACGGCCTCCCGCCCTGTGTCAGGCTGACCCCGCTGATCTCGGCAGCAACGCGCGAGCGCATCCTCGCCCGCGGCTACCGGCTGAAGGATGCATCCTTTGGGCTGATCGCCGATCTCGACGGCAAGCCGCCGGAGGTCGAACCCGCGCTTCAGATCGAGGCCCGTCCGAGCCGGGACTGGATTGCGGGAGTGACGTCGCACCAGACCGGCTCGAGACGCAGCGAGACCAAGCTGGCGGCGATCGTCGAGAAGGTGCGCCTGCCTGCGGCTTTCGCCACGCTGTTCCATGGCGGCGAGCCGGTAGCCTATGGCATATGCGTCGCCGAGCGCGGCATGGCCGAGATCGGCTCGATCGTCGTCGATCCCGGTCACCGCGGACAGGGACTTGGCCGGCGCATGGTTTCCGGGCTCATGTCCTGGGCGCAGCTGCTCGATTGCGACCGTGCCTATCTCCAGGTCGACCAGACGAATGCGGTCGCGATCAGCCTCTATGCGAGCCTCGGCTTTCGCCGGCTCTATGCCTACGAGACGCGCATCCTGGAATGACACCGCGGCTTGGCCGCCTTCACTGGCGACCCAGGAAAGGCCCGCGATCCAGGCCCGAACATCGGCAGGCTGCAATCAGGGACGGGGTCGGCTCGCCGCCGTCCTCATCATCCTGCGCTACACCGTCACTTGCGTCCCGACCTCGACCACGCGTCCCGTCGGGATCTGGAAGAAGCTGGTCGCGTCCGTCGCGCTCTTGGTCAGGGTGATATAGAGCTTGTCCTGCCAGATCGGCATGCCCGATTGCGGTGAGGCCTTGATCGAGCGCCGCGACAGGAAGAACGAGGTCGACATGATGTCGAACTTGAAGCCCTGCTTGCGCAGCATGGCGAGCCCTTTGGGCACGTTCGGGCTCTCCATGTAGCCATAGACCAGTTCGACACGCCAGAAATCGTCGGTGATGCGCGAGAGGCGAACGCGCTCTTCGTCGGCGACGCGTGGCGTATCGGCCGAGCGCACGGTCAGGATAACGTTGCGATCATGCAGCACCTTGTTGTGCTTCAGGTTGTGCAGCAGCGATGCCGGGGCCGTCTGCGGGTCGCTGGTCAGGAACACCGCCATGCCCTTGACCCGGACAGGCGGGCTCTTGGAGAGCATCGCGACCAGCTCGAGCAGCGGGACATCGGTCTTGCGGGTCTTGTCGAACAGGATCCGGGTGCCGCGCACCCAGGTCGCCATCAGGACGACCAGGGCGATGGCCAGCAGCACCGGCATATAGCCGCCACTGAAGAGCTTGAGCAGGTTCGCGGTAAAGAATGCGACGTCGATCACGAGGAACGGCAGGATCAACGCCGCGGCGGCCGGGCGGCTCCAGCCCCAGCTCTTCTCGATGACGATGAAGGCCAGCAGCGAACTGACGACCATCGTGCCGAAAACCGCGATACCATAGGCATGCGAGAGGCTCGACGACGTCTTGAAGCTCCAGACCAGCAGCAGCACCACGAGCAGCAGCAGCATGTTGATGCGCGGAATATAGATCTGCCCGGAGGTGTGCTCGGAGGTATGGCGGATTTCCAAGCGCGGCATCAGGCCGAGCTGGATCGCCTGTCGGGTCAGCGAGAAGGCCCCGGTGATCACGGCCTGACTGGCAATGATCGTTGCAACCGTCGCCATGATCACGAGCGGCAGGATGAAGCCTTCCGGCGCCAGCTTGTAGAACGGGTTGTCGATCGCGGTCGGGTCGGACAGAACCAGCGCGCCCTGGCCGAGATAGTTCAGCACGAGAGCCGGGAAGACGAGGTAGATCCAGGCGCTACGGATCGGTCCACGGCCGAAATGGCCCATGTCGGCATAGAGCGCTTCTGCGCCCGTCACGGCCAGGCAGACCGAGCCGAGCACGGCCAGCGACACGTTCGGATGATCGACGAAGAAGCGCAGGCCATAATAGGGATTGATCGCTGYGAGCACGCCGACATCGTCCGCGATGTGGAGAATGCCGAGCCCCGCCAGGGTCGCGAACCAGATCAGCATGATCGGCCCGAAGAAGGTCGCCACCTTGGCGGTGCCATGGCTTTGCACCATGAACAGGCCGACGAGGATCACGGACGCGATCGTGACGACGTAGTCGTCGAGAGCCGGCGTCACGAGCTTGATGCCTTCGACCGCGGAGAGCACCGAGATCGCGGGTGTAATCACCGCATCGCCATAGAACAGAGCAGCGCCGGCCATGCCGAGGAAGAGCACCACTCCTCCCCGCATGCGGCCAAGCGCGCGCTGCGCCAGCGCCACCAATGTCAGGATGCCGCCTTCGCCATTATTGTCGGCTCGCATCAGCAGCACGACATATTTCAGCGTGACGACAATGACGAGCGACCACAGGATCAGCGAAAGCACGCCAATGACGATGTCGCGCGGCACCGCCGCCATTTCACTCCCGCCGCCGCTATGCACCGCCGCGGCCGTAACGATGGTCTCGCGCAGGGCGTAAAGCGGGCTCGTACCGATATCGCCATAGACGACGCCAAGCGCCCCAAGTGCGAGAGCCGTGTAGCTTGCGGTCGAATGCCCGCCTGTCGCAGAAGAGCCGTGCCCGTCTTCAAGGCCGAAACGTGTCTCGCCAACCTGTCCGGTCGGCGGAGTCGGCTGCTCATGCCCCATCAGGGTTCTCCGCGGGTGCTGCAATGCAGCGAAAGGCCGGGGCCTCTAACATAACGCCGCCACCGCGCAAAGGCGCGCGGCCGAACCGCGCACAAGGAGAGCCGGCTCATTCCGCCGCATCGGCGCGCATCCCGTAGCGTCGCTCGATATAGGCGTTGACCATGTCCTTGAATTCGGATGCGATTCCGGCGCCGCGCAATGTCGCGACCTTCTTGCCGTCGACGAAGACCGGAGCGGTCGGGACCTCGCCCGTTCCCGGCAGCGAGATGCCGATATCGGCATGCTTGGATTCGCCCGGCCCATTCACGATGCAACCCATCACCGCGACGTTCAGCATCTCGACGCCGGGATAGCGGGTCTTCCAGTCCGGCATCGAGGACGAAATCCAGTTCTGGATATCCCGCGCCAGTTCCTGGAACACCGTCGATGTCGTGCGGCCGCAGCCGGGACAGGCCGCGACCAGCGGCACGAAGGCGCGGAACCCCATGGTCTGCAGCAATTCCTGCGACGCCTTGACCTCCAGCGTCCGGTCGCCGCCGGGCTCCGGGGTCAGCGAGAAGCGGATCGTGTCGCCGATGCCTTCCTGCAGCAGGATACCGAGCGCAGCCGAGGACGCGACCAGCCCCTTCGACCCCATGCCCGCTTCGGTCAGGCCGAGATGAATGGCATAGTCGCCGCGCTCCGCAAGCGTCCGGTAGACCGCGATCAGATCCTGCACGCCCGAGACCTTGGCCGAAAGGATGATGCGGTCCTTGGCCAGCCCGATCTCTTCGGCCCGTTGAGCCGAGAGCAGGGCCGACTGCACCATGGCCTCGCGCATCACTGCCCGCGCATCGAGTGGCTGCGGGGAGGAGGCATTCTCGTCCATCAGCGCGGTCAGCAGCTCCTGATCGAGCGAGCCCCAGTTGGCGCCGATACGGACTGCCTTGCCATGCTTGATCGCGAGCTCGACGATCTGGCCGAATTGCCGGTCCTTCTTGTCCTTGAAGCCGACATTGCCGGGATTGATCCGGTATTTTGCCAGCGCCTCCGCGCAGGCCGGGTGATCCGTCAGCAGCTTGTGGCCGATATAGTGGAAATCGCCGACCAGCGGCACGTCGATGCCGAGGATATCGAGGCGCTCGCGGATATGCGGCACGGCAGCCGCAGCCTCGTCACGATCGACGGTGATGCGAACGAGCTCGGACCCCGCACGCGCAAGCGCGGCGACCTGCCCGACGGTGGCCGCGATATCGGCAGTATCGGTATTCGTCATAGACTGCACGACGATCGGCGCGCCGCCGCCAACCTCGACGGTTCCGACCTTAACCGGAACTGTGTAGCGGCGCGGCCGCGGCCCGGCGACATCGGCAAGCGCGGCCGTAAGAACCGTTTCATTCATGGGGATGTGCGCTCCGGCAATGGTCGCAGCGACCGACGATCTCGACGACCTGATGCGAGGGCACGAATTGTCGCCCATGTACGATCGCCGCCACCGCCTGACGCATGGCCGGCGAGGAATCCTCGTCGACGCCGCCACAGGTCTCGCAGATCAGGAAGGCGACAACGTCGCTGGCGCCGTGACCGTGCAGGCAGGCGACATAGGCATTGCGCGAGCTCAGGCGGTGCACGAACCCCTGCTCGACCAGGAAATCCAGGGCGCGATAGACCGAGATCGGTGCGAGACGCCGGCCACCGGGCGGCGAAATGCGATCGGCCAGATCATAGGCGCCGACCGGGCGATGGTCGGCATGCAGGGCCTCCAGGGCCTTGCGACGGATCGGCGTCAGTCTCAGGCCGCGCTCCCGGCAGAGCTTCTCGGCGCGCGCCAGCGCTTCCGCGGCATGACGCTGGTGATCCTGGGCATGGCGACAGGCCGCATGGTCATGGCCGTCATGCGCGTGGGCGTGTGGCTGCATTTTCATCATGTTGCGTTGCAATACTACATCGGGCAACGTGCCGCGACCGCCTTTGCGGGGACGGAAAGACTGCCCGTTCAAATATGCAACGTAAGCATTTTCTCAGCCCGTGTCAGGAGCCTCGACGCTCATGTTCCTTAAAGATCGTACCGCCCTCGTCACCGGATCGACCTCCGGCATCGGTCTCGCCTATGCGCGCGCACTCGCCAGGGAAGGCGCCCATCTTGTCATCAACGGCATCATGCCGGCCCCCGATGCCGAGGCGCTGCGCAGCGGACTCGAGAAGGAGTTCGGAATCAAGGCCCAGTTCTCGCCGGCCGACATGACCAAGCCGGCCGAGATCGCCGCCATGGTTGCGGAGGCGGAGAAGACATTCGGCGCCATCGACATCCTGGTGAACAATGCCGGGATCCAGCATGTCGCGCCGGTCGACGAGTTCCCAATCGAGAAATGGGACCAGATCATCGCGATCAACCTGTCCTCGGCCTTCCACACCACCCGCGCCGCGCTGCCCGGAATGAAGCGCAAGGGCTGGGGCCGGATCATCAACACTGCGTCGGCCCATGCCTTTGTCGCCTCGCCCTTCAAGTCGGCCTATGTCTCGGCCAAGCACGGCATTGCCGGCTTCACCAAGACGGTCGCGCTTGAAGTCGCAACCAAAGGCATCACGGTCAACGCCATCGCACCCGGCTACGTCTGGACCCCGCTGGTCGAGAAGCAGATCCCCGATACGATGAAGGCGCGCGGGTTGACCAAGGAGCAGGTCATCAATGACGTGCTGCTCGAGGCCCAGCCCACCAAGGAGTTCGTGACGGTCGAGCAGGTCGCGGCGCTCGCGATCTTCCTTTGCACGGATGCGGCGAAATCTATCACCGGTGCCACCTTGCCGATGGATGGCGGCTGGACCGCAGCGTGACCGGCAGGCGCAGGACCGGCGCGCGTCTGGTCGAGGGCCTCGCCGGTCCCAAGGCCGAGAAGAGCGTTTCCCTTGCTCTCCAGGGTGGTGGCGCCCATGGCGCCTTCACCTGGGGCGTGCTCGATGCGATCCTCGAGGACGGACGCCTCGCCATCGAGGCGCTGTCTGGCACCAGCGCCGGTGCGATGAACGCAGTCGTGCTTAGCGAGGGCTGGATCGACGGCGGCATCGACGGCGCCCGCACCCAGCTCGAGAATTTCTGGCGGCGCATCAGCGTCGACGGCAAATATGGCGGCTCCGAGCGTTCGCTGATCGACACCATGCTCGGCGCCTGGGGCAAGAACGGCACCCAGCCCKGACTGCTCTGGTTCGAGCTCTTTTCCAAGGTCGCGAGCCCCTATGACGTCAACCCGCTGAACATCAACCCGCTGCGCGGCGTGATCGCCGACCTGATCGACTTCGACAAGGTTCAGGCGTGCCGGGCGGTCAAGCTCTTCATTGCCGCAACCAATGTCCGCACAGGCAAGATCAAGGTCTTCAATGGCGACGAACTGACGGCCGACCACCTGATGGCCTCGGCGTGCCTGCCGATGCTATTCCAGGCGGTCGAGATCAAGGGCGAGGCCTATTGGGACGGCGGCTATATGGGCAACCCCGCCCTGTTTCCCCTGTTCTATGAGGCTACCGGCGACGACATCCTGCTGGTGCAGATCAACCCTCTGCAGCGCAAGGAACTGCCGACCAATGCCCGCGCCATCCAGGACCGGCTGAACGAAATCACCTTCAACGCCTCGCTGCTGCGCGAGCTGCGCGCCATCGATTTCGTCAATCGCCTGGTCGATGCCGGCAAGCTGCCCAAGGACGAGTACAAGCGCGTGCTGATGCACCGCATCGATGGCGGGCCGCCTCTGGCCGAGTTGACCAGTTCCACGCGCATGAACGCGGAATGGGACTTTCTGCTGCGGCTGCGCGACATGGGCCGCGCTGCCGCGAAGCGCTGGCTGAAACGCAATTACGACGCCATCGGCGTCCAGGGAACGCTCGACCTGAAGGAGGCGATCTCCTAGGGCATCGGCCCGGAAAGTGGATTGCGGCTTTCGTGAAAGCCCATGCAACCGCAGACGTTAGATCATGGGATCGGATACGATATGCCCCATGATCGGGGCCATCGGGTCAGGCGATACTCAATCGCCAGACCGTGCTCTTCTTGATCTCGGCGTCTTCCAGCGAGCGCGTCACGGGGACTTCATAGGTCGCCAGTTCCTGCAAGCGCTGCCGCGRCAGATAGCTGCGCCCCGGATCGCCGATCAGCACTTCGGCGCCGCGGGCAACCAGCCCCGAAAGCCAGTCGACCACGCTCTCCGCCATGGCCCGTTCATAGCAGACATCGCCGGCGCAGATCAGCTCCCAGCCGTCATCGCGCCCGATCAGGTCTTCCAGAGCTGCAGTCACCGAGACACCGTTCGCCTCCGCGTTCAGCGTGATCGCCTCGGCCGCGAAAGCATCGATATCGCAAGCCTGAACATGGGCCGCCCCGGCTTTTGCCGCCGCGATCGCGACGAGACCCGAGCCGCTGGCAAAATCGAGCACGCGCTTGCCGCGCACGATCTCGGGATGATCGAGAAGGTGCCGTGCCAGCGCCTGTCCGCCTGCCCAGGCGAAGGCCCAGAACGGCGGCGGCAACCCGATGACCGCAAGCTCGTCCTCTGTCTTCTGCCAGAGTTCGGTCGCCTCCTCGGCGACATGCAGGCTGATTTCGGACGCATGAGGCACCGGCATCAGCCGCGTATGCGCGAGGATGAAGCCGCGCCGATCAAGCGTGGCGAGCGGCGCGCTCACGCCGCGACATCCGTCTGGGGCCGGGCCAAGAGGCCACGATAGAGCGCCTTCACCGCATCCATGACATCGCGTTCGGTGTGGCCATCGAGCAGACGGTTGCGCGCGCTCGCGCCCATCCGCTCGACCAGCCCCGGCGCAGCTGCGAGCACGATCAGCGCCTTGGCGAGCGCAGCCGCATCGTCCGACGGCACCACCATGCCGTCCTGCCCGTCGCGCACAAAGCTGCGGCAGCCCGGCACATCGGTCGTCAGGATAGCCCGGCCGCAGGCCGCCGCCTCGAGGATCGTTCGCGGCAGCCCTTCGCCGCCGCGCGATGGCAGGCAGCAGAGATGGTGGCTCCGCCAGACACCCTCGATATCGCGCGTCGGACCGGCCCAATGGATGCCGGGACGCGCAGCCCATTCCTTGAGAGTCGTCTCCGGGATCGCCTTCGGATTGGACGCGTCCGGCGCACCATGGATGGTGAGTTCGACGCGCGCGCCCTGCGCCCTGGCGAGCTTCACCGCCTCGACGGCGAGGTCGACGCCCTTCGACCAGAGCATGCGCGCGACCAGCGCGACCTTGAGCGGCGGCGCCGGCGGCATCGGCTCCGGCATCAGCACGAGCGGATCGACCCCCGCGCCGCCGACGATCGCGACCTTGCCMTTGTCTTGCGGATCGAACCCCAGCGTCACCGGATCATCGGGATTCTCGAACAGGAAGCGGACGCCGGGTCCGTCGATCGCCTCACGCAGCCAGGTCCGGGCGGCCAGCCGCGCAAGGGCGGCGAGCTGCCCCTGTCTGGCCCCGAGGAAGCCGAGCCCGGTCAGCGCATAGACGCGCCGGTCGATCCCGGCGAGCCTGCCGGCCAGCCCTGCCAGCGCGATCGGCTTCAGCGCGATGCAGTGCAGGATATCCGGCCGTTCGGCTGCGATCAGACGCTTCAGTGTCTGGACCTGGCGCACCAGTGCCAGCGGCGAGAGGCTGCCCCGTTCCGCTTCGAGCGCAATCAGCCGGGCGCCCGTCGCCTCGATGACGCGACGATGCTGGCGCTCCCGCGCGATCACGACGACATCCAGATCCAACTCGCGCGCAGCGCGCGCCATCGGCAGGAAATGCGAGGCGAAGAACCAGTCTTCCGTGACGACGAAGAGGAGTTTGGGGCGGCGCATGATGGCCGGACATGAGGCTGAAGCGGACGAGAAGGTCAAGCGGCCCGCTTGTCAGGGGCCGTGCCGCAGACCTGTCCGGCCACGAGCCAGACAAGGCCAAACCCTCCATGGCTCAGCTATGGCGCGGTTCCTTCAGGGTCGGCAGGAACCAGGCGAGCAGGCCTATCGCCGGCAGGAACGAGCAGATTCGATAGATCGTCTCGATGCCGAGCTGGTCGGCAAATTCGCCGAGCAGGGCTGCCGCAATGCCACCGAGTCCGAAGGACAGCCCGTAAAAGAAGCCCCCGACCAGTCCGATGCGGCCCGGCATCAGTTCCATCGCATAGATCAGGATGGCGGCGAAGGCGCTCGACATGATCAGGTTGATGATAATGGTCAGGACGCCCGTCCAGAAGAGGTCGGCATAGGGCAGCACGAGCGTGAAGGGCAGCGCACCCAGGATCGAGAACCAGATGATCTTGTTGCGCCCGATCCTGTCACCGAGCATGCCGCCGAACAGGGCACCGGCCGCCGAGGACCCCAGGAACAGGAACAGCATGACCTGGGAGGTCTGGACGGAAACGCCGAACTTCCCGATCAGGTAGAAGGTGTAGAACGAGCTGAAGCTCGCGCTGTACGCGTTCTTCGAGAACAGCAGAATAATCAGGATTGCGACGGCCGGAGCAACGCTCGCCAGGGGCGGTGCCGGGATCGCGACCGGGTCGGCTGCACCCGCGACCTTGCCGCGCACCTGCCGCGGACCGACGAGTGCGGACTGCCCTGCGGTCCAGACCATCAGTGCCATGGCGATCAGTGCCGCCGCCGAGAACCATGCCAGGCTGCCCTGGCCGTTCGGCACGATGATGAAGGCTGCCAGCAAGGGCCCAAGGGCGCCCCCGGTCTGACCGCCGACCTGGAAGATCCCCTGTGCCAAGCCATGCTGCCCGCCGGACGCATTGCGCGCCATGCGCGTCGCCTCGGGATGAAAGATCGATGAACCGATGCCGACGCAGGCTGCCGCCAGCAATAGCAGCGAATAGCTGCTGGCAAAGGCCAGGCCGACGAGGCCGAACAGGGAAAACCCCATGCCGACGACCATCGAATACGGCATCGGCTTCTTGTCGGTGTAGAGACCGACCAGCGGCTGCAGCAGCGAGGCCGAGACCTGAAATGTCAGGGTGATCAGCCCGATCTGTCCGAAATCGAGCGCATAGGCGGTCTTGATGATCGGATAGATAGCCGGAATCAGCGACTGAATCATGTCGTTGAGCAGGTGCGTGACGCTGAGGGCGATCAGCACGGGCATTGTTGCGCGACGGGCGATCCCGACCGGCGTAGTCACATTCATGAGCTATGACTTATGTTTCGGCTAACCAGTCAGTCGCTCACTAAAGCAAGCCGAGAGGCCGGACAATTTCATTGCCATGCTCTGCAAGCGATGCTGCGCGTCGCCCAGCGCGGACACTTCACGGCTGGACCAGTTGCGGCCGGACACTCAAACGGGTCCGGCCCTCCGGAGGTTGCGGAGAGCCGGACTGCAAGAGGCCACGCGCTGGCTCAGTAGAGGCTGCAGACCCGGCGGTGGCCGACGACGTCGCCGAAACGGTTGATGCGCTCGACCAGCTCGCAGCGGCGGACGGGAGCATCCTCCTCATAGACCGGCTCGGCATAGGCACGGCCAGTTGAGGCAGCGAGCAATCCGCCGACGGCCAGCGCTCCGACGATGCCGGCACCGACACCCCAATACGGGCCGCGGTAGCGCGGGCGGGCTTCGGCGCCACCTACGCTGGCGAGGAGCGCGGTGCCGAGCGTGAAGGCGGCGAGAGTGGCGGCCATGCTCTTCCGGAAGGTGGTCATCGTCTGTCTCCTGCAGCTCGATCGGGAGCGAACCATTCGCCCTCCATGACCATTGGTCGCGGCAAGCGCGCAGAAGGTTCAAAGCAGCGCCGTTTTTTTTTTCAGGGGCGAGCCGTCGACATTGGCAGGGCGCGCGACAGGGCCGCCGGTCCGTCGACCCGGCCCGCTCCGAAGACAGGGTCCTTGCCCCTGCCGCCGAGATCGACGGCGCTTTCGCTCAGGAGCCTGCGCACCTCATCGAGGCCGAGCTCCGGACGCTTCTCGAGCAGCAGTGCCACGAGTCCCGAGACATGGGCCGCTGCGATCGAGGTGCCTGACGAGAAGGCGTAGCGTCCTTGCGGCTCGGCCGCGAGCACATCGACTCCCGGTGCGGCAACCGCAATGTAATCACCCCGGTTGGCCCCGGAGAACGGCTTGTCGTCTGCATCGCTCGCAGTGACGGCAATGACATTCGGATCGGCGCCCGGATAGAGCGGCGCCGCCTTGGCTCCGCCATTGCCCGCGGCCGCGACCGCGATCATGCCCTTGGTCTTGGCCCCTGCGAGCGAGCGTGACAGCAGCCGGTCCTGCGGGCCGGCGAAGCTCAAGTTGAGAATGCGGGCGCCCTCGCCTGCCGCCCAGTCGAGCGCCGTCAGGATATGGAAGGTCGTGCCATTGGCGGGCCCCGTCGTCGCCGCTCCCGAGAAGGCGCGCGCCGCCAGAAGCCGCGCGCCCGGAGCAATCCCCTGCAATTGCGCCTGCGCCAGGATCGCCGCCGCCATCGCAGTGCCATGCGCATCGGGTTGGCCTTCGCCGCCGAGCGCATCGAAGGAACCGGCAAGAACACCCTGCAGCTCCGGATGGCTGGTATCGGCACCGGAATCGATCACGGCCACGCGGATCGCCGCACCGCGCGCGATCTTGTGCAGATCGTCGAGATGCAGCTTCTCGACCACATATTGCGGCTGCAGCTCGCGCTTGGGCACAGTCGAGACAAGTGGCGGGATCGGAGGAAGATCCGGGATGACGATCGTTTTTTCGGCATCGTCAGGCCTGCCTGCTGGCGGTACCGGTACACCATCCGCGCCCGCCGGCTGGGCGGTGCCCTTCGGTTCGTCCTGCTGCAAGGTATAAAGATAGTTCGGCTGGGCACTGGCGACGCGCGGATCGCTCACCATCTCGGCCAGCACGCCCCTGGCGCTGCGGCCGCCCTCGAGACGCGCACGAATGATGGTCATGCCGGCAAGCGCGAACCGCCGGCTGGCAATCTGCGTCGCGCGATAGCGGCGAAGCACCGCCTCGGCTTGCGCATTCGGCGCAAGCTCGAACAGGATCTCCTCATTGACCAACCGCCGTTCGGTGGCCGGCGGGACGATCACATTGGGCTGACGCGCGGCCGGCCGGGCGGCTCGGGTCGGCGGCGGTGAGACGGGAGGAGCGGCGCGCCGCGTCCGGGGCGGCGCAACCTCTCGAACCGACGGCGGCCGCCGCGGCCTGCGCAACACCGGCTCCTCCTCATAATCCTCGATGATGACCGGCCGGCGGCTCGCTTGATCCAGGATCAACCCGCCGATGATGCCGGCGCCGACACCGACGGCCGCGGGCCCCCAGCTACCTCCGCCCGGATATCGTCCAGGATAACGAGGCGGCCGCCCAGGCGCGCCACCGGGACGCTGGTCGGGATAGGGCCTGGTCGTCGGGACGCGATCGCTTCCTGTCTCCGACCTCTGGCTCAGTCCCTGGCCCTGGCCGAAGCGCTGACCGCCGGTCCTGAAATCTTGAGCGGAAGCTGGGAAAATCAGCCCGATGAGCCAGACAAGGGCGGCGCAACCGGCAAATCGCGCCCACTGTTGATGCGACCTCCCGCTGGTTTGACGGAGCACGGCACCCACTCCCCATTTCGGCCCCAAGGCCAGCATCCCAAAGCCCCCGTCGCGCCCGCTACGGGGCCGGCGCTACGAAGCTGATGATCGCAGCCTCGGCCTTCATCCGCGCCGCGATGGCGTCGACCTGCGCCGGCGTCAGCTTCGCGTCGCCGACGCGCACCTTGAAGAAGCCGTTGGCGCGCGGACCGTCGACCACCGACGCCTCGTAGCGCTTGAAGAAAGCGGCAATGTCGGCGGCCCTTGCATCCGGTACGAAGCTGAGCAGGACATAACGCTCCGAGGACGATGTTCCCGGCGCAGACGCAGTCCGGAACCCACCCCCGCCACCGCGCAGGGCAACGCCCGTCAGCGCAACGCCCTGAATCGCGATCAATGCCAGAGCCGCGGCGCTGGCATAGGCAAGCTTTCGCGGCGGCAGCGCCGCCAGCCATTGGCCGAGCCAGCTCAGGAAGCCGCCGCGGGCCCGTGCCAGAAGCGGCGCCTGCTGCGGTTCGGCTTCGATGCCGGCCATCAGACGGTCGAGCGCGCGTGGCGAAGGGGCGCCCAGGCTCTCGTTGAGCAGGATCGTCTCCGCCATATCCTCACGGATGATCTCGAGCCGTGCGGCGAGTTCAGGATCAGTCGCCAGCGCCGTCTCGACGCGCGCCTTGTCGGCAGCCGAAATGCGGTCATTGGCGTAGAAGGGCAGCAGCTCTTCGAGCTCACGTCGCCTCGGATCGGTCGCGATGCCCTCAGTCATGGCGCACCTCCCGATTGGGCGGATCGAACCGGCCTCCGAAAGCACTCATGGCCAGCCCCGATCGATCCCGGCCGCCTTGAGCAGCTCGCCCAGCTTCTTGCGGGCATGGAAGAGCCGCGTCTTGACGGTGTTCTCGGGGATGCCGACAATCCGCGCCACCTCCTCCACGGAGGTCTCGTGATAATAGACGAGATCGATGACCTCGCGGTGTTCGAGGCTGAGTTTCCCGAGGCAGGCCCTGATCGCGAGACCCTTGTCCTGCTTCTGCAGCACGATTTCAGGATCGTCCGCCTCGTCCTCGATGGATTCGGCGAATTCGTCGTCCAGGCCAGCCTCGCGCCGCTTGCGCAGCAGCGAGTAGGCCTTGTTGCGGGTGATGGCGAGGAGCCAGGTCGTGACGCTGGCGCGCGCCTCGAACCGGTCCGCCTGCCGCCAGAGGTCCATGAAGACGTCACTGATCACATCCTCCGCAACCGTCTCGTCGCGCACGAGCCGCAGCGCGAAACGATAGACATGCACCTGGTGCCGCGAGAACAGCACCTTCATCGCGAGCCGGTCGCCCGAGGCGATCCGCTTGACGAGGTCTTCGTCGGACTCGGTATGCATCGCGCGGGGCCCTGCATGCCGGCTCGCAGGTTTGTCGCTGCGAATGCGGCGGAGGTTCAATCCGTTCCAAGATTAATGGCTCGCACGCATTGCGCCAGCCATTTGCTGCGACATCCTCAACCTGGGGTCGCGAACCCTGCCGCCGCAGCAGAGCCGCCCCCGAGCCGATCGCAGGGCGGGCCTGCTTTGCCAGCCTTCCGCCGCGCCGCGGAATCGTGGAAGCATGCGCCCTCGAACAAGGGGAGTTGGATATATGGCCGTTGCCAAGAGCGCGCGTGAGACTGTCTACCGGACGCAGAACTGGAACCTGACCAAGCCCTCGGCGCGCGGAAAGAACGGCATTGTCGTCTCGCAGAACCGCGAGGCAGCCGCAGCCGGCGCAGCGATCCTGGACGCTGGCGGCAATGCCGCAGACGCCGCCGTCGCTGCCTGCTTCGCGCTCGCCGCGGTCGAACCCTGGAACAGCGGTCTCGGCGGCATCGGCTTCGCGGTCGTGCTGAAGGCCGGTGAGCAGCGGGCGCAGGTCATCGATTTCGGCCCCGTCGCGCCCCGTCGCGCCGATCCGGCGGACTACCCGCTGACCGGCGCGATGAAGAAGGACCTCTTCACCTGGCCGGAGGTGGTGGACGACCGCAATATCCACGGACCGCTCTCCTTCTGCATCCCTTCGTCGGTTGCGGGCTATGCGGCGCTGAAACAGCATTTCGGCAGCGGACTGCCGGTCTCCGACCTCCTCGCCCCTGCGATCRCGCTCGCCAGGCGCGGGCTGGCGCAGGACTGGTACACGACGCTGAAGATCGCCTCCTCGGCCTCGGTCTTGCGGCTCTATGAAGAAAGCGCCCGCATCTATCTGCCTGGCGGCCTGCCGCCGGTGCCGCCCTATCAAGGTGTCCCGGGCTTCATGAGGCTCGGCAATCTTGCAGCGACCCTGGAGCGCCTGGCCGAGGCCGGCCTGCGCGACTTCTACGAAGGCGAAACCGCAAGGCGCCTCGCAGCCGATATCGCGGCAGTGGGCGGCGTCGTCGATGCGACCGACCTCGCAGGCTGCGAAGCGACCGTCCGGCAGGCTCCCGTGATCGACTGGCGCGGAACGCATCTGCTGCACACGGCCGGCGGGCTGACGGCCGCCCCGACGCTCGCCGCAGTCGTCGAAGGCATGGCGGCAGTCGCTCCGCCGACGGGAGGCCCGGACGCCGCCTGGTTCGCAAAGCTCTCGACGGTGATGCGCGAGGCCTATGCCGAGCGCCTCTCCGGACTCGGCGCCGCACAAGCTGCACCGGAACCGGCCGACACCTGCACCACGCATCTGACCGTGGTCGATGGCGAGGGCAATCTTGTCGCCATTACCACCACGCTGCTCTCGTCGATGGGCAGCCGCGTCGTGCTGCCCGAGACCGGCGTGCTGATGAACAACGGCATGATGTGGTTCGATCCGCGCCCCGGCAGCGCCAATGCGATCACCCCTGGCGCGCGACCGCTCTGCAACATGTGCCCGGTCGTGGTGACTCCGAAGGACGGCAACTGGCCGCGGTTTGCCATGGGCGCCTCGGGCGGCCGGCGCATCCTCGCCAGCGTCTACCAGAGCCTGGCCTGGACGCTCGATTTCGGCATGGACGTCGGCGAGGCCGCCCATGCGCCGCGCATCGACGTCTCCGGGCCGGATTCGACCAGCGCCGATTGCCGCCTGCCCGACGATGTTCTCGATGCGCTGGAAGCGGCCGGACCGGTCTCGATCGTCGAGCACGGGGTGCTGCCGATCAACTTCGCCTGCCCGAACCTGATCCGCGCCGACACCGACGGCGCGGAGGGTTGCAGCGATCTCGTATCGCCCTGGTCGGCCGCGGTCGCGGCAGCCCCTGCGGCCTGACGCGACTCCGCCCTGCGCCGGTCAGGCCCGGCGCAGGCCCCACGGATAGGGCGCGGAGCCCGGCAGCATGCCGGTCAGGCTCTTGCGATAGGCCGTGCGAATAGCGAACTGGCCGAGCGGGATGGTCGCAACCTCTTCCAGCGCCAGCCGCGCCAGGGCAACGGCCGCCTTCTTCTGGCCAGCCGCATCGGCGGCGTAGAGCCACTCCTCGGCCAGTTTCTCGGCGGTCTCGTTCTCCCACCAGCCGAACCAGCCCTTCGCTCCCTGACCACGGACGAGCAGCGACAGGGCCGGGTTGCTCCAGCCCACCGCCGGGCCGGTGGTGTGAAATATGCTCCAGCCGCCCTTCTCGACGCTTTCGCGATTGCCGCGACGCTGCACGACCGTGCCCCAGTCGCTGTCGGCCATCTGCACATTCATGCCGAGACGCTGCAGCAATTCACCGGTGACCTGCCCGAGCGGGCCGATATCGGGGAAATCGGTGGCGCTGATGATGACGACCTTCTCGCCAGCATAACCGGACGCCGCCAGGGCGGCCTTCGCCTTGTCCAGTTTTTGCGGCATCAGGTCTTCCTGCTCGCCGGTATAATAGGGCGTGCCGCGCGGCCAGAGGCTGCGGCAGGTCTGCCAGAGCGTGGTGTCGTCGCCCTGCGTCGCCTGCATGTAATCCTCCTGGTTGACCGCCATGCGAACGGCTTGGCGCACCTTGGGATTGTTGAAGGGCGGGTGCAGGTGGTTCAACCGCATGATCGCCATCCGGCCGGAGGTGTCGGTCGCCTCCCGCCTGATCTCGGGATTGCTCGCGAGCAGCGGCTGCAGGTCGGTCAACGGACGCTCCCACCAGTCGACCTCGCCCTTCATCAGGGCCGAAGCCGCGGTCGCGGGATCGGGCAGGACCTGCCATTCCACCCGCTCGAAATAGCCGGTCTTGCCGCCGGCGTTGCGGCTCGCCGGCTCGGGACGCGGCTTGTAGCCGGCGAATTTCTCGTAGACCACCCGGCTGCCGKAKACATACTCGCCCGGGATGAAGCGGTAGGGGCCGGAGCCGACGATCTCCGTCACCTGCTTGCTGGCATCGGTCACGGCCAGCCGTCCGGGCATGATGAAGGGCGGCGTATCGACCTTGGCGAGAGCCTCGAGCATCGTCGGGAAGGCGCGCGTCAGCTTGATCTCGAAGACCCGGTCATCGACGACCTGCCAGCTCTCGACCACCTTGGCCAGCAACTGCCCGTACGGGTCGCGCTGGCACCAGCGCTTCAGGCTGGCGACGCAATCGGCGGCCTTGACCGGCGCGCCGTCATGGAAGACCAGACCGTCACGAAGCGCGATGCGCCAGGTCTTGCCATCGTTCAGCACCTCGTGCCCTTCGGCCATTTGTGGCTGCGGCTTGAAGTCCATATCGGCGCCGAAGAGCGTGTCGAAGACATAGTAGCCGTGATTATTGGTCACGGTCGCGGTGGTCCAGATCGGGTCGAGCGCGCTCAGATTGGCCTGCGGCACGAATTTCATCAGCGTGGAGCGCCCGGCCTGGGCCCGGGCGAGAGACGTCAACGAGGCACTGCCGAGGCCGGCTGCGACGGCCCCCTTCAAGAATATACGGCGCTTCAACGGAAATCCCCTCTTGTCATTGTATTGGCGGCGACGGCGCGTCAGTCGAACCCCAGGAACCCTGGACTGTCGCTCAGGCGTCGAGCCTTCGCCAGCGCGGCGATGTCCGGCACCGGTCGCGCCGTACGTGGATCGCCTGCCAGCACCCGCTCGAGGGCCGCCGCAACGGCAAGCGCCTTGGCGTCGCCGCCGCGCGGACCGACGATCTGCAAACCAAATGGCATGCCGTTGCGATCCAGTCCGACCGGCAGCGAGATCGCGGGGTGGCCGACCACGGTGACGGCATAGGCCAGTGCCAGCCAGTGGAAATAGGTTCGCGTCGCCTTGCCGTCGATTTCGGCCGGATAGAGTTCGCTCCAGGGCCGCGGGCTCAACGTCACGGCCGGCGACAGGATGACGTCGAAGCGCGAGAAGAAGCTCTGCCAGTTCTTGTAGAGCACGGTCTGCTGCTTCAGCGCCTGGGTGACGTCGAGTGCGCTGTAGCGCAGTCCTTCCTCGACATTGGCGCGAACATTGGGGCCGACCTGTTCGGGCGTGTCGCGCACCCGCTCATGCATCGAGGCCAGGAAGGAGAGCGAGCGCAAGACCTCGAAGGTTTCGTCCGTGCCGCTGCAATCGGGCGTCGCCTCGTCAGCGACGGCAAAGAGGTGATTGAACAACCCGGTCTTCTCGGCAAAGACCTCACGGATATGCCGCTCGGTCGGCGCGAAACCGAAATCGGGCGTCAACGCGACCTTCAGCGAGGCAAGGTCGATCTCGGCCGGCCGCGCGAAATCCTCCGGTTTGCGCACGGTCTGGCCGAAGATCGTCGTTGCCAGCGGATCGCAGGCATCGTCCGAGACCATGGCCGAGAGCAGCAGGCAGAGGTCGGGCACGGTCCTCGCCATCGGGCCCAGCACACTCAGCGGGTTCCAGCCGAAGGGTCGCTTATCGCTCGGGACCAGCCCCGGTGTCGGCCGAAAGCCGACGACGCCGTTGAAGGCCGCCGGATTGCGCAGCGAGCCGCCCGTATCCGAGCCGGTCGCGATCGGCACCATGTTGGTTGCCAGCACGACGCCGGACCCGCCGGAGGAGCCCGCCGCCGATTTGGAGGGATCGAAGGGATTGCCGGTGACGCCATAGACGGCATTGCGCGTGTTCGCGCCGGCGCCCCATTCCGGCGTGTTGGTCTTTCCGGCGATGATGGCGCCGGCCTTGCGGACCGAGGCGACGATCAATTGGTCTTCAGGCGGCACGAAGTCCCGAAACAGCGGGCTGCCATAGGTCGTCCGCAGGCCCGCGACATTCTCGAGATCCTTGATGCCGACCGGCAGGCCATGCAGGGCGCCGAGAGCATCGCCGCGCATCGTCGACTCATCTGCCATTCTCGCCGCCGCCCGCGCTCGCTCGTCATCGCGCGCAACCATGGCATTGACGGCCGGGTCGACGGCATCGATGCGGCGGATGCAGCTTTCCAGCAATTCGCTGGCTGAGAGGGACTTCGCCCCGATCAGGGCGCGCGCCTCGACGGCACTGAGATCGCAAGGTTCRCTCAAGGCAGGCCCCTCCATTGGCATGACGCGGCGCAAGGGCCGCGTCTCGTCAGCCAGATCGACAGGAGGCCAAGCTGGCATCGCGGGGACAGGCCTCGCAATGCACAGGATTGCATCGACCCGATGCGCCGGCCGGCGGTCGGGCCGATGGCCGGCTCGCGGGCCAAGATCGGGCCGCTTCGCCTACTGCATATTTGGCGGCAGAAGGTAAAGCGTCATGGCGAAAATCAGATAGACCATCAGCAGGAGCACGCCGACGAACCAGGTCGAGCGACCACCGCTGGTCGTCAGGAACGCGGTCAGCGTGGAAATGAGCACCATGACCACCGCGCCCGGCCAGAACAGCAAATTCATCGGCGCTGGACCGATGACGTAGCTGAGCAGGACCAGCACCGGAGCGACGAAGAGCGCGATCTGGGATGCGCTTCCCAAGGCGATGCCCACGCTCAGGTCAAGCCGGTTTCTGCTCGCGCCGGAGAACGCCGAGGCCATTTCGGCAGCGCCGCCGACCAGCGCCACGACGATGAATCCTACAAACGCAGGCGTCATTCCCAACGCAACAGCGGCTTGCTGCACGGATTCGATGAAGACTTCGCTGACCAGTGCCACGAGGACCGTAACGCCGGCCAGGGTCGCGAGAGCCAAGCCCAGCGGAAATGCCTCTTCGCCGGCCTCCGCTGTATCCGTGCTGCCGAAGAACTCCCGGTGTGACTTGAGCGAGAATACCAAGCCCAACGCATAGGTCCCGATCAGCAGCACCGACAGACCCACGCTCAATTGATGGGCGAAGCTCGATGACGCCACGGAGCCCGCATCGGGAACGATCGACGGAGCCAGCATGGCGACAACGGCAAGAAAGAGAAGGCTCGTTTGGAGGCGGGCACTGACCCGATTGTAGTCCTGCACATGGTATTTGAGACCGCCGATCAGAAATGACGCCCCCAGCATGAACAGAGTGTTGGTCACGATCGCTCCGGCGATGGACGCCTTCACCAACGTGAATTCACCGGCGCGTAGCGCGGCCAGCGCAATGATCAGCTCGGTCAGGTTGCCCAACGTGGCGTTGAGAAGGCCGCCCACGGCATCACCTGTCTTCACGGCAACGGACTCCGTCGCGTGACTCAGCAACGTCGCCAAGGGTACGAGTGCAAGTACGGCAAGCACGAACAGGAGTGTATGTGCTTCGGGCTTGAGGCGCTGGGCGATGAATACTGCGGGTACCATCGCCAACAGCCAGAGAATGGCATTGTGGCGGATTTCTCGGAGCAGCGGCGCAATCATTGCCATCAGGTAGGCCTTCCCTGTCTTGGAACTGGCACCTTCGTTTGGGCTCCGGGCGTCACTCCAGGCGTTCTCAGTTGAACCTTATTTCTCGTCAGTAAAATCGATCTCCGTCGCGCGGAGCGCTTGGACGCTGCCCGCTGCAACAAGACCGGTCAGGACGATGCGTCCAATCACCAATCCGAGCCCGATCATGACAACCAGCACTCCGGACAGAATTGGCCCTATCACACGGAATTGTTGCGCGAGGGCGAAGAAAGAGGCGCGCCTTTTCTCTTTGGGCTCCATCAGATGAAACCTCGTAAGATTAGGCACCCAGACGCCCCCAAGCAGACCGCGGCAGCCTTCCATTATAGTAAGGCAAGCGCTTCCATCTGTGCGTCGAACGCTAGAACAAGGCGTCGGCCACCGAACGGGTCGAAAGCTGCCATGAGCGAATTTCCGACTGCCGGAACTGTCTATCGATCGTATTCACCGGTCAAGATCGCCGTTTCGGATGGATTAATCTGTTCTCGCGAAGATGGGTGCGCCGCCGGTACGCTGACGAGCGCGTTGGAGAGTACTCGACTTTCTGCCAGTCGCCAGCGGAACCGGACATGCCGATTCCCGGGCACATCATCGAATGCCAGAACGTTAGTTTACAGGGCTTACGTTCATTGTACTGTGTTCTGCGTGTCAGCCAACGATGAGCCGTGGTTGTTCGGCCAATCGGATATGCAGGCACTTGGAACTCGTCTTCCGCTGCGTCCACCGGAGATCCAGCCCATTCTCGTCRCATTTCCGACGTGGTCCAGAATGGGCTGAGTACTACACACCACACGAGGCTCTTGCAGCAAACTGTTTAAGGGGGCAGATCGATGGACGGGAAGGCTCCAAACCTCGGTCGCCCCTCGACCATGATCGACAATGCCATTCGGGTCGGTCTGGTTGCCCTGCTGGTCTATGCCTGCGCACGGATCGTGCTTCCCTTTGCATTCCTTTTGATTTGGTCAGCGATCCTGGCGGTGATGCTGTATCCGCTCCATCTGCGCTTGATGCCGCGGCTCGGGAATCGTGGATCGGCGCTGCTGATCGGACTGATCGGCGTCGTGTTGATGCTGGGGCCGATGGTGATTGCGGTGACGTCGCTTGCGACGACGCTCTATTCGCTGATCTCGACCTTGCAGAGCCAGAACGTAACCATCCCACAGCCACCCCTATGGCTCGATGGCACCCCTTTGATCGGCAAGAAATTAACGGAGATCTGGACACTCGTCGCCTCCAACCTGCCGGCGGCGCTGGCAAAATACGGCCACCTGCTCAGCGGGCCCTTGGCATGGCTGGCTACGTTCGCTGGTGGCCTTGCCGTTGGCGAACTCTCATTCGTTCTTTCCTTCGCGATCGCCACGGTACTCATTGTCTACGGCAAGGACGCAGCAACGTTCGCTAGACGCCTGTTGACACGCGTCACAGGGAGCAACGAGCGCGCGGTGCAACTGGTCACGCTGACCGCAGCCACGATCCGCGGCGTGGGACTCGGGGTTGTTGGCGTTGCTCTGATCCAGTCATCGCTTTTAGGCCTGGGCTTCTTCGCCATAGGAATTCAGGCAGCCGGTCCCTTGACCCTTGTTGCGCTCATATTGGGCATCATGCAGGTGCCGCTGATTTTGCTGACGCTGCCTGTGGTCGGCTATGTCTTCATTTACGAAGCAACGCAGCCGGCAGTCATCTTTCTGATCTGGAATATTGTCGTCGGTCTCGGCGACAACATTCTCAGACCATTGATGCTCGGCAGAGGGCTGAATGTGCCGATGCCGGTCATTCTGATGGGCGTTATCGGCGGCATGATCGTCGACGGGCTCCTCGGACTATTCGTCGGGCCCGTTCTTCTGGCCGTCAGCTACGTGTTGCTGCTGGAATGGCTGCAGCAACACCCGGTGTGAATTGCTCTCCTGCGGCGTCCTTACCTCGATCGCAGGCAGCGCCGCACCGGCGGAGACGCGCCTGACGCCCTCCGTCGAAGGCGGCAAGCGCAATGGCCGCGAATGCACCGGCGCTTGCTCTAGGCTGCGCGCTTCAGCGCTTCGCCGAGCAGGGACACCATGTCGTCGATCTGCCCGGGCTCGACGATCAGCGGTGGCGACAGAGCGATGATGTCGCCGGTGAYACGGATCAGCAGCCCTTTCTCGAAGCAGTCGACGAAGATGTCATAAGCCCGCGCCCCGATCGCTCCAGCGCGCGATTCGAGCTCGATGCCGACGACGAGGCCGATGGTGCGGATATCGATCACATGCGGAGCGCCCCTGAGGCTATGCATCGCCTCCTGCCATTTCGCCGCGAGCTCGGCGGCGCGCGTCAGGAGCCCCTCTTCGGCATAGATGTCGAGCGTCGCGAGACCAGCGGCGCAAGCGATCGGGTGGCCGGAATAGGTGTAGCCATGGAACAGCTCGATCGCAGCCTCCGGACCGGTCATCAGCGCATCATGCACCTTGCGGCTGGCGAAGACGGCGCCCATCGGCACCGCACCATTGGTCAGCCCCTTGGCCGTCGTCATGATGTCCGGCACCACGCCAAAATACTCGGCCGCAAAGGGCGTGCCGAGACGGCCGAACCCGGTGATGACCTCGTCGAAGATCAGCAGGATGCCGTGACGCGTCGCAATCTCGCGCAGGCGCTGCAGATAGCCCTTCGGCGGCAACAGAACGCCGGTCGAGCCTGCGACGGGCTCGACGATCACCGCCGCGATCGTTTCCGCGCCATGCAGCGCGACCAGGCGCTCCAGATCGTCGGCAAGTTCGGCGCCGTGCTCCGGGAGCCCCTTCGTGTAGGCATTGCGGGCAAGATCATGCGTATGGCGCAGATGATCGCTGCCCGGAAGCTGCGGGAAGACACGCCGGTTATTGACCAGTCCACCGACAGAAATGCCGCCGAAGCCGACGCCGTGATAGCCGCGCTCGCGGCCGATCAGGCGGGTTCGCGTCCCCTGCCCGATCGCGCGCTGATAGGCGATGGCGATCTTGAGAGCCGTATCGACTGATTCCGAGCCCGAACCGGTGAAGAAGACGCGATCGAGTTTCGCCTCTCCGGCCCCTGGCGCCAGGGCGGCGAGGCGCTCGGCGAAGTCGAAGGCGATCGTGTGCCCCATTTGGAAGGACGGCGCATAATCGAGGGTCGAAAGCTGGCGCTCGACCGCTTCCGTGATCTGGCGGCGGCCATGTCCGGCATTGACGCACCAGAGCCCGGCCGTGCCGTCGACCACCTTGCGACCATCATCGGTGGTGTAGTGCATGCCCTGGGCCGAGGCGAGGAGCCGCGGCGCGGCCTTGAACTGCCGGTTGGCGGTAAAGGGCATCCAGTAGCTGTCGAGCGAGCGGGCGTTCTGCAATGAGGCTGGCGGAGTGTTGGCGGTCATGGCGTGCTCCCTTGTCTGCCTGCCACAAGCCACGTTCCGTCATTGCCAACAAGTCTGTTTCGGATGAAACATAAGACGCTGATTTATAAGGAGACAAAGACAGATCGATGCAGATATTGAACAGAAGGAACAGCGGGTGATCGGCATCGATGTCGGAGGGGTGACTGCGCCATGCCGGGCCGGTAAGCTCCGACACGAAAATGAGCTCATTTGGGGCCCGTGGGCGTCGGTTTGACAGATAAGCTGTCCCCTTCGCGTCAAACACAGTTGGCGTATGTCCCACGGCAAGCGCACGGGACGAAGATGTGTCGAGGATCGTCGCGGGACAAGCACGGGTTGGCGGGGAGGAGAGTTCGGTGTCTGTGGACGTAGGTGCTCGCCTTAGATTCATCCGACAGAAATACAATCTATCGCAGCGCACGCTCGCTAGGCGTGTCGGCATAGCCAATTCGTCGATATCGCTGATCGAGTCGAACTCCATTAGCCCATCCGTTGGAGTCCTGAAGCGAATTCTCGATGGAGTTCCCATTGGACTCAGCGAATTCTTCTCAATGGAGCCTGACAGGCCGCAACAGACCTTCTATCAAGCCAGTGAATTGGTTGAGATTGGCAAGGGCGGGATTTCGTATCGGCAAGTGGGCGAGAGCCTGTTCGGTCGCGCACTTCAAATCCTGAAGGAACGCTACGAACCAGGGACCGACACAGGTCGTGTGCTGCTCGCCCATGATGGCGAAGAGGGCGGAATTGTCCTCATTGGCCGGCTGGAGGTCACGGTCGAGGATCAGCGCCGAATACTGGGCCCCGGCGATGCGTATTATTTCGATAGCCGAAGGCCGCATCGGTTTAGATGCGTGGGACCGGTTGCCTGCGAAGTTGTAAGTGCCTGCACGCCGCCATCGTTTTAGCCCCGAGTTTGGGCCGGTGACGCGCCAACCGCTCTTGACGCCAACCGTCGATCGCGGACGGCATCTGCGATTGGCCGTCCAGGCTGCCCTGGCCTGCGAACCGTCTGAGTGCCTGCATCCCCGGATATTGCTTGGCGTCCGTTAGGCAGTCATTGCACCGATCTCCTGACGCTGCGCGGCATGAGGCTGACGAGACCGAGCAGCGCCAGCGCGACACCGATCCAAAGCGGCGAGCGCAAACCATAACCGGCGACGATACCGATGCCACCGAACCAGGCGCCTGCCGCAAGACCGATATTGATGACCGATGTGTGGACTGTGTTCACCAATGGCCCGGGGTGCGCTGTCTTCATGACGCGTGAAATCATCGCCGGGTTCATGGGGACCCCGACCAATCCTATCGCAATGAAAGCAACGACGCTGATAATGCGGTGATCGGCAAAGACTGCGAATGTCGCGAGCGTCCCCGCCAATGCGATCAGGCCGCCGACGAGGATCGGAATCGTATGCTTGTYGGCGAAGCGCCCAACGATCGCGTTGCCGATGACGTTGGCTGCACCATAAGCGCCGAGCAGCAGGGGTACCGTGGCAGGAGAAAAGCCCGTCACATCCGTAAAGATCGGCGAGAAATAACTGAATGCGGCAAAGGTCGCGCCAATGATCAGACCGCTCGTGGCATAGGCCGCCCAAAGCTGGCCGTTTCGGAACGATGCCAGTTCAGTGCTCAAGCTGATTTGGGCCGATTTCCTGGATGCCGGAACCAATGCTGCTATGATAGCGGCACACAGCATCGCGAGCGCGACGACCAGCCAAAAGCTCGCTCGCCAGCCAAAGCGCTGATCAATCAAGGTCGCAGCCGGCACGCCCAGGACCGTCGCGAGCATCAACCCGGCGAGCACGATCGATGAGGCCCGCCCTCTCGCGTCCGGTCGAACGACTTCGGCACAGATGGCCAACGACCCCCCGAAACATGCCGACCCGGCAACACCGGTGATGATCCGCGCGGCAACCATGATGCCATACCCATCCGCCGTCGCGGCGATGATCCCTCCAACACTGTAGAGCGCAAGCAAACCAAGCAGTGCACGCTTGTTTGGAACTCCGAGTTTGAGAAGCGCGAGGGTCAGCAGCGGCCCACCGACGACCATCCCCGCCGCATAGATCGAGATCAGATACCCGACCTCGGCAATCGTTACGCCAAGCGCGGCCGACAGCGAGGGCATCATGCCGGCGACCATGAATTCCGATGTGGTCAGCGAAAAGATCGTCAATCCCAGGACATAGACCACTACCGGGAGTCCTTCCCGCACGGCCTGCGCTGTCGGCGTTCCGGAAGCCGAACTCGCCGGGCTGCTGCGATCGACAGTGTCCATTGTCACTCAATCCATTCTATAATTCTCACTATAAAATTCGCTACCCGGCTTGCGTGCCATGGTCAAGGCTTTATATAAATTGCGCTACAGAAAGGGACACCATGGCAGTCCGAGGCCGCCCGCGCAGCTTTGACCGTGACCACGCACTTCAGCGCATCGTGGAAGTGTTCTGGGCCAAGGGGTATGAGGGCACTCAGCTCAACGACCTGACGGCAGCGATCGGGATTACGCCGCCGAGTTTTTATGCAGCCTTTGTCTCGAAGGAATCAGCGTTTCGGGAGGCGGTAGAGCTCTATGTGGCGACCGCGGGATCTGGCGCCCTGCGCGCGCTCGACGAAGGCACCACCGTACGGGAGTCGATCCGCGCCATGCTTCAGGGCAGCATCGACACGGCGCTCAGCGCACCACACTCTGGCGGCTGCCTGCTGATCCTCGGCGTGGTGAACTGCCAGATTGAAACCGAACCACTGCGCGAACTGCTCAGGAGCATTCGCGAGGAAACCGAGATGCGTATTCGCGCCCGGCTGGCTCGGGGCGTAGCGGAGGGTGACCTGCCGGGTTCGAGCAATATCCCGGTGCTGGCCAACTACTACAGCGCAGTGATGCAAGGCCTTTCAATGCAAGCCCGCGATGGCGCCACGCGAGACGAGCTCGAGGCGCTCATCGCTCCGTCAATGGCCCCGCTGCACGTGTAGATCGCAGGCCGACGCGCCCAAACCATGCCCCCGAGAGCTCGAAACACGATGGAAGAACAGGTCAATCGTTCGATCGGCGATCATGCTACGTCCACTGGCAAGGTGGTGGTGCCCGCCGTGCTCAAGGACGATGTCGAACAGTTCCATTATGCCCCGGCGCGGCGCGCTGGAGATTTTGTATTTCTGTCCGGGCTTGTCGCCAGTAACAGGCAACCGACAGCGATGGACGCCGAGCGCTTTCGTAGCGAATTGCGTCGTGTCTTCACATTGATGGAACAGCTTCTGAACGCATGCGGGGCGCGTGTGGATGATGTCGTGGAACTTCAGATGTTTCATGTGCTCGGCAGCGACCGACTGGCATTGGACAAAGCAGGACAACTGGCCGCGATTGCGGCCGTCCGGGACGAGTTCTTTCCCGCCCCCTATCCCGCCTGCGTCGAACTGGCCGTCGCTGAACTCAACGCGGCAGATGGGCTGGTGGAGATGAAGGCGACCGCATTTGCCCCCCTCTTGCCTCGTGGCCAAATGTAACGCGGTGAGCGCTCGACGTCCTGGTTGCACAGCAATGAATAGCAAACCAGGCGACGAGCGATGAGCGAAATCAAACAGTCCTTGGCAACAGCGACCGTCTTACGACCGGGTGCAAGTGTTCCTGCCCTCCATGGCAGATACCCGTTGCACCAGGCGGATTGCATCCTCATCGGTGAGCATGGCTCTCCGATTTCATCGACAATGACAGCACCAATGCCATGCCTGCCAGCACCGCAGCGACGAAGCCGAGATTGTTCGAGCCCAGCCACTCAATTCCTAGACCGCCGATGGAACCCGATAGTGCGATGGCGAGGTACAGGATTGCCTGGTTGAGCGAAACGAGAACACCGGCGGCTTCAGGCTTCAGGGAGATCAGTCGGTGCTGTTGCGGCGTCGTAATGGCGAAGGCGGCGATGCCGTAGACCGCGATCAATGCAAAGGCCCATGCCAGGTTATCGGTGGTCGATCGCAGGACGACCAGGCTGAGAATGAGCCAGACCAAGGCGATCGCCACCACCCTGCGGCCGCCAAAGCGGTCGGCGAGCATACCGGCGCCCAGGTTCCCGACAGTGCCAACCACGCCAAGCGTTGTCATGAGCCCCGCAAGGTAGAGACTGTTTCCCTGCGTCGCCGTTTCAAAGATGATCCCCATATAGGTGTAGGGCATATACACAGCGGTGAAGGCCAGCAGGGTCACTCCGAGGACCGCAGCGATTTGAGGCTCGAGCAGGAACCGCATTTGCTGGCGTAACCCCGGTGCTGTCGCGATCGTCGTTGTCTTCGGGACGGAGATGACGATCCCGATGACGCCAACCACGGCCAGTCCGGTTGCAAGCCACATGGTCGACCGCCAGCCGAACATCCCGCCGAACGCTGTACCCAAGGGTGCCCCAAGCGCAGTCGCCGCAGTGAAGCCGCTCACGACCAAAGCAATGGCTCGGCCCCGGTGTGCTGGCGAAACCATCGCGGCAGCAGTTACGGTGGCGGTCGGCACAAATAATCCAACGCCGAGAGCAGCCACGACCTGACCGGCCAGTACATGAGCATAGGACGGCGCGAGCGCAGTCCAGACACTCCCGGCAAGATAAGTCACCACTGCGGCGACCAGTACGGTTCTTCGGTCCCATCCCCCGGTGGACGTCGTCAGGACCGGGCCCGCGAGCGCGCAGGTCAACGCGAAGATCGTGATGACCTGCCCCGCGACGGACGGCGCGATCTTGAGCGAACTGCTGAGAAGGGGCAGCAAGCCCGCCAGGACGAACTCGCCGGTTCCGACGACAAAGACACCGAATGCGAGCATCGAAACCGGGAGCCATGGGCTCTTGGCCTGCGGCCGATCGACTTCACGTGGAGTTTGCAGCGGCGCAGCGACCATGAGTGGACCTTTCCGGCCCGGCGATGTCAGCACCGATGCCAAGTCGTTTGGTTGGACAATTGGGATATGAGCGGCCTGCCGGCGCGGCGGCGCGRCTCATCAAGACGTTCGGCCTTCAGGCGTACGAAACCGTTCGCTGAGAGGCTCTCTAGGGGCCCGGCAGGATGGAATTCAAGTCTTCAAGGAAGGTTCGGAAAGCTGGCGGCAACCCGTCTCGCCTCGCCAACAAATCTGCAGATCGGCCACGAGCGGCAGGTCGCTGCTGGCGTTCCGGCTCTCCGGAGCGGAATGGGTCGCAGCTCATCTTAGACCCCGCGCCGCCCGGAGCCGCTGCCTGGATGCGAGCCTCGCGAGTTCGAACTGGTCGGCTTCTTCCATCAGGGCTGCCACATTGGCCGATGCCTGATACGAAGTAAGCTCAAAGGCAAGTTGCTCAATATCGGTGTCGGCCGGCAGATCTCCCGCCCGCATTGCTTCGGTCGACAGATTGACGATGCACTGCCTCGCCTCCAGTCGATGGTGCTCCACGCGATCGCGGATCCGTCCCGGACGCGTGCGGTATTCACTGCTCAGCGCGTGAACCAGGCAACCGCCCGGGAGCGTTCTTTGCTCCACGAACGTGTACCAGCCCTCGATAAGAGCGATGAGACGCTCGACCGCGATTGGCTTTGCCCTGGCGGGGCCAATGACAGCGTCCGCGTACAGCGACACGCCGTTCTCGATCGTCGCGAGCTGCAGCGCCTCCCTGTCGCCAAAGAGGATTTGGATGTTGCCTCGTGCAACCCCCGCATCAGCAGCCACGCGCCCGAACGTCAGACCGTCCAACCCCTCGACGGAGGCGATTCGGGTTGCATGGTGAAGAATGTTGGCCCGAGCGCGGTCGCCGCGCTCCTTCCTCTTATCGCTCGTCATCACGGCACCTCACAGTTCACGTTTGATATACAGTCGTATGTATATTGTAAAGCCCGTATCGGAAGGACCGACGGGATGTTCCTCTGAGAAGCGGCCGCCAGCCCCGTCGAACGGCGGGGCCAAACTCTCAAACGGACCGAACCTATGGCCAGCTGCATACCGGAAGCACGCCGGCGCCCCCCTGGCGATCGTGGACTGGCACCGGACTTTGTCTGATAGTGAGCCGGCTGATGGCCGAAGCGCCCTACTATTGTTGTATTGCTGAATCAGCGCGGTATCGGCCGATGATCGGTCAGGACCGGAGGGTGGCATGAGCGATCCACGCGAGCATCAACTCATCGATGCCGTCTACGAGGCAGCCCTTGTGCCAAGCCTCTGGCCATCCGTGCTCGCCAAATTCGCCGATATCTGCAGCGCGAAGGACGCGGTGCTTTGCACCGTCCGGGGTGAGGAGATGCGATTCATCAACTCCTCACCCGCGTTTGAACAGCTCTGGCTCGATTTTCTCAGCCTCTATCCCGGGGCGTCGAACGAGCGGACCAAACGTCTGATGGCGCTGCAGCATCCCGGTTTTGCAACCGATGCCGACGTCTTCACCATGCAGGAAATGGCTCAGGACCCGATCTATCGGGACTTCTTCATCCCGCGTGGCTATGGCTTCGGCGTCGCGACCGCAATCGAGGTTCCGAGCGGCGACACCATCATCGTCCATGCCGAACGCGACTATGCATCGGGGCCGGTCGGGCGCGATCTCGTCGCACAGGTCGATCGCACACGGTCCCATTTTGCCCGCGCCGGCATCCTGGCAGCGCGGTTCGACATGGAGCGTGCCCGCACCGTTGCCCACGCGCTCGAGATGATCGGCCTTCCTGCGGCCGTACTCGGGTGGCGCGGACAGGCCCTCGCTGCGAATCCGCTCCTCGTCAGGTTGATGCCGGATGTCGCGCAGGACCGCCCGTCCCGGCTCGGGCTCACCAATCCGTCTGCGGACCGCTTGCTTCTCCAGGCGTTCGCAGCCCTGGGCAAAGCGCCCCACGATGCCGCTGTCCGCTCGATCCCGATTGCCGCCGAGGGCGATAATCCGCCCTTCATCGCGCATCTCGTGCCGGTGACCGGGGCGGGGCACGATGTGCTGTCGCAAGCTCATGCGATTCTGGTCGTAACGCCGGTCGTCCCCGGAGAGGTCCCGACCGCTTCGGTCATCCAGGGACTGTTCGACCTGACACCGGCGGAGGCGAAGCTCGCTGCCTTGATCGCCGCCGGAAGCCGCCCCCGCGATGCCGCGCTCGCCCTCGGCATCGGAGAAGAAACCGTTCGAACCACTCTGAAGCGGGTCTTTGCGAAAACGGGCCTCGAACGCCAGGCCGATCTGGTCGGGCTGTTGCAGGGCGCCAGCCTCGGTGGACGCGTTCTCCACACCCAGCCGTAAAGGGCTGCATCCCCCACGATGGTGCCGATCTGAACGCCAGGCATTCAAGACAGCAACGTTGGGGTGGTTCTCTCGGCGGATGCCTACTCGCCCGCCGAACGTGCCAGGGCCAGGCCATACCGCGCGTGGGAAAAGGCCTCGCTCCGCCTCAGTTCGGCGTCGAGAGCCTGCCCCTCCTCAGTCAGGCTATATTCGACATGGCGGACATTCTCGCTCAAGTCGCAGCGGATGACGAAGCCCTTGCCTTCAAGTGACTTGAGCCGGGCGGAAAGGACACGCGCCGAGATCGATCCGGGCAGCGCGCGGCGAAGCTCCGCAAACCGCAGCGCGTTATTCTGGCCGAGAGCCCAGATGATATGGCTCATCCATTCCTGGGCAAGGAACTTAAGCAAAGGTTCCACCCGGCATTTGCTATCGTCGGCTTCAATTCTCTCAATCTTGTTCATGGCAAGCTTGCGGTATCCATAAGGTTACTACTGGTCGAGGCCGTATTGCAGCGCTAGCGTGCAGCCGTGTTCACTGCCGCGATGGAGGTTGGTTCATGGCTCGCGCAACTCCGGTTCCAGGTAAACTGCTGCTCTCTCCCCAGGATCACACCCTGATCCTGATCGACTTTCAATCGCAAATGTCCTTCGCAACGAAGTCGATCGATGCCGTGGCACTGCGCAACAACGCCGCCCTGATTTCCCATGCCGCCGCCGGCTTCGGCGTTTCGGCCATCCTGACCACCGTCGCCGAGAAGAGCTTCTCCGGGCCGATGTTCGAGGAGATCACGACTGCCTTCAACGGCCAGAAGCTGCTCGATCGCACCTCCATGAACACCTGGGAGGATGCCGCGGTAATCGCGCGCGTCAACGAGATCGGCAAGAGCCGCATCGTGCTTGCCGGCCTCTGGACCTCGGTTTGCATCGTCGGTCCCGCGCTCTCGGCCATCGACCAGGGTTTTGAAGTCTACATCATCACCGACGCCTGCGGAGACGTCTCCGACGAAGCGCATGAGCGGGCCGTCGAACGGATGGTACAGGCCGGCGCCCGCCCGATGACCGCATTGCAATATCTGCTCGAGCTGCAGCGCGACTGGGCGAGGACGGACACCTACGATCTCACCACCGGCATCGCCAAGAAGTTCGGCGGGGCCTACGGTCTCGGCATCATCTACGCCAAGACGATGTTCGGCGCACAAGAGGGACATTGATCATGCCCAAGGTCAGCACGAAGGACGGTCTCGAAATCTTCTTCAAGGACTGGGGTCCGAAAGACGCCCAGCCCATCGTCTTCCACCATGGTTGGCCGCTCAGTTCGGACGACTGGGACGCGCAGATGCTGTTCTTCCTCGCGAAGGGCTACCGCGTCGTCGCCCATGACCGGCGCGGCCATGGCCGTTCGACCCAGACCGGAGACGGTCATGACATGGACCATTACGCGGCCGATGCTGCGGCGGTGGTCGAGCATCTCGACCTGCGAAACACCGTTCACGTCGGCCATTCGACCGGGGGCGGCGAGGCGCTGCACTACACGGTCCGCCATGGCAAGGGCCGCGTCGCCAAGCTGGTGCTGATCGGCGCGGTGCCGCCGCTGATGCTGAAGACCGCGGCCAATCCGGGCGGCCTGCCGATCGAGGTCTTCGACGGCTTCCGGCAGGCGCTCGCCGCCAATCGTGCGCAATTCTTCCTCGATGTGCCGAGTGGGCCCTTCTACGGTTATAATCGCCCGGGCGCGAAACCGTCGCAGGGCGTCATCCGGAATTGGTGGCGCCAGGGCATGATGGGGGGCGCCAAGGCGCATTACGACGGCATCAAGGCCTTCTCGGAGACCGATTTCACCGAGGATTTGAAGGCGGTCGAGGTGCCGACACTGGTGATGCATGGCGATGACGACCAGATCGTGCCGATCGCCGACGCGGCCCTGCTCTCGATCAAGCTGCTGAAGCCCGGCACGCTCAAGGTCTACGAGAAGCTCCCGCACGGGCTCTGCACGACCCATCCGGAGCTGGTCAACGCCGATCTGCTCGCTTTCGTGAAAGGCTGATTGTCGGGCGGCCAGAGCCCAAGGGAGGTCGCTATGAAGCCCTATCTGCTGGCCCTGGGGGCCGGTCTGCTGGTCGGCATCATCTACAGCCTGCTCAATGTCCGCTCGCCCGCGCCACCGGTGGTGGCGCTGATCGGTCTCCTCGGCATCCTGGCCGGGGAGCAGATCGTACCGATCGCCAAGCGCGTCCTGGCGGGCGAGCGGCTCAGCATCAGCTGGCTCAGGAGCGAATGCGGCGAGCACCTTTTCGGCGCCCTGCCCGCGCGCTCCGCCGAAAAGCAGGCCGAACGCAACGATGCCGGCAGCAAGCCTTCATGAACCCGACCCGCAGACAGACCACGCTCGGCGGCGCGGCCGGCGCGCTTTCCACGCTGCTCGGCGGCCGGGCTGCCGCTCAGACATACACGACAGGACAAGCCGCCATGACCGCCGACCTCCTTCTCGTGAACGGACGCTTCAGCACTCTGGACCGCGGCAACCCAGATCCGCAGGCGGTTGCCATCTCCGATGGCCGTTTCATCGGCGCCGGAGCGGAACAGGAGATGCGCGCTCTGGCCGGCCCGACGACTGCGATCGTCGACCTCGGCGGCCGGCGTGTCATTCCGGGGCTGATCGACAGCCATATGCACATCATCCGCGGCGGGCTGAACTACAATATGGAGCTGCGCTGGGACGGCGTGCGCTCGCTTGCCCAGGCGATGGAGATGCTGAAGCGCCAGGTCGCAGTGACCCCGCCGCCACAATGGGTGCGGGTGATCGGCGGCTTCACCGAACATCAATTCGCCGAGAAGCGCTTGCCGACGCTCGACGAGATCAACGTGATCGCCCCCGAGACGCCGGTCTTCATCCTGCATCTCTATGACCGCGCCCTGCTYAACGCCGCGGCCCTCCGCGCTGTCGGTTACGGCAAGGAGACGCCCGATCCACCGGGCGGCGAGATCCAGCGCGATGCACACGGCAACCCGACCGGACTGCTGATTGCCAAGCCTAACGCCAACATCCTCTATGCCACCTTGGCGAAAGGCCCCAAGCTCCCGCCCGAATACCAGCTCAACTCGACGCGCCATTTCATGCGCGAGATGAACCGGCTCGGCGTGACCAGCATCATCGATGCAGGCGGCGGCTTCCAGAACTATCCGGATGACTACGCAATCATCGAGAAACTGCATGCCGCAGGCGAGCTGACCTTGYGGCTCGCCTATAATCTCTTCACGCAGAAGCAGAAGGAGGAGCTCGCCGATTTCGCGGGCTGGGCCAACCAGGTGAAACCCGGCCAGGGCGATGATCTCTATCGCCATAATGGCGCTGGCGAGATGCTGGTCTATTCGGCTGCGGATTTCGAGGATTTCAGGATCGAGCGACCGGACATGGCGTCCACGATGGAGGGCGATCTCGAGCCCGTCGTGCGGCTGCTCGCCGAGAACCGCTGGCCCTGGCGCCTGCATGCCACCTACGATGAGACCATCACCCGCGCGCTCGACGTCTTCGAGAAGGTCAACCGCGACACGCCCTTGCAGGGGCTGCACTGGTTCTTCGACCATTGCGAGACGATCAGCGATCGCAACATCGACCGCATCGCAGCGCTCGGCGGCGGCATCGCCGTGCAGCACCGGATGATGTTCCAGGGCGAGGATTTCGTCGAACGTTATGGCGCCAAGGCGACCGAGCGCACACCACCGATCGCGCGCATGCTCGAGGCCGGTGTCCCTGTCGGCGCCGGCACCGACGCGACCCGCGTCGCGAGCTATAACCCCTGGGTCTCGCTCGCCTGGCTCGTGACCGGCAAGACGCTGGGCGGCCTCAGGCTCTACCCGCAGCGCAACCTGCTCGACCGCGAAAGCGCGCTGCGGCTCTGGACGCAGGCCAATACCTGGTTCTCGACCGAGGAAGGCAAGAAGGGCCAGATCAAGACCGGCCAGCTTGCCGATCTCGTCGTGCTCGACCGCGACTACATGACCGTGCCGGAGGACGAGATCCAGGACATCGAGAGCGTCCTGACGCTGCTCGGCGGCAAGCCGGTTCATGGCACCGGCGACTATGCCGGGCTTGCCCCGCCACTGCCGCCGGCCATGCCGGACTGGTCGCCGGTCAGGACCTTCGGCGGATATCAGAAGCGTGCGGGCATGGATGTCCGCAAATATGCCTTCGCGGCCGCCTGTGGCTGTGCCAGCGCGTGCGGCGTCCACGGACACGCACATGCTTCGGCCCTGGCCGCAACCGTGCCGGTGCGCGACGAGGGTTCGTTCTGGGGAGCACTGGGCTGCTCCTGCTGGGCCTTCTGAGCGCACGAAGGGATCGATCATGCCCGGTTCGCCACTCTCTTCCGCTCAGCACGCCGTCGAACGGCTCCTTGGCCAGCCCTGGCTGGTTGTTCTCGCCCGCGTCGCTGTGGCGCTGCCCTTCATGCTCAGCGGCATCGCCAAGCTGTTCGATTTCGCGGGAGCGACCGCCGAGGTCCGCGGTCTGACCGGGCTCGAGCCTGCCGCATTCTTCGCCACGCTCGTCATCCTGACGCAGCTCGGCGGTTCCGCATTGCTGATTGCCGGCGGCCGCTATGCCTGGATCGGCGCGGCGGCGCTGGCCGGCTTCACGATCCTCGCGACACTCTATGCCCATGCCTTCTGGCTGAAGCCCGCGGGCGAGCGCTTCCTGCATCAGAACATCTTCTTCGAGCATGTCTCGATTGTCGGCGGGCTGGCGCTGCTGGCAGTGCTTTCCGCCCGTTCGAGCCGGGGAGCACGAGTCTGATGACCCAAGTGCCGCACGATACCGCAGCCAGACCGGCGTCTTCGGCCTTCGCGCCACTACGGCACTCCGTCTTCGCCGTACTCTGGGCGGCCACGGTCCTTGGCAATGTCGGCTCCTTCATGCGCGACGTCGCAAGCGGCTGGCTGGTCACCGATCTCTCCGGCTCGCCTGCGGCTGTCGCCATGATCCAGGTCGCCGGTACCTTGCCGATCTTCCTCCTCGCGATCCCGGCCGGCGTGCTCTMCGACATCGTCGACCGTAGGAAATTGTTGATCGGCGTCCAGCTGCTGCTGGGCTGCACCAGCGCTGTCCTGATGACGCTGGCCCTGACCAACCGGCTGACGATCGAACTTCTGGTCGGRCTGACCTTCATCGGCGGTGTCGGCGCGGCCTTGATGGGGCCGACCTGGCAATCGATCGTCCCCGAGCTCGTGCCGATGACCGAGCTGCGCAATGCCGTCGCCCTGAACTCGCTCGGCATCAACATTGCCCGCGCGATCGGCCCTGCCGCCGGCGGCGCGCTCCTGGCGGCCTTTGGTGCCGCCTCGACCTATGGCGCCGACGTCCTGAGCTATGTCTTCGTCATCGCGGCACTGCTCTGGTGGCAGCGCCCCGCCGGCGCCGACGACGAGCTCCGCGAACATTTCGGCGGCGCTTTCAGGGCGGGGCTGCGCTACGCCCGCGCCAGTCGAGAGCTTCACCTGGTTCTTCTGCGGGCCGTCCTGTTCTTCGCCGGCGCCAGCGCCATCTGGGCGCTGTTGCCCCTCGTTGCCCGACAGCTGCTCGGCGGGGGCGCCGGTTTCTATGGCCTCCTTCTCGGAGCTGTAGGAGCCGGCGCGATCGCAGGCGCCATCGTGCTGCCGCGGATCCGGGCCCATCTCGATGCCGACGGCATCATGCTCGGCGCCGCACTCGTCACGGCCGCCGTGACGGCGGCGTTGGCGGCGGTGCCACCGCAATGGCTCGCCATTCTCATGCTGCTCGTCCTGGGCGGGGCCTGGATCGCTGCGCTGACGACGCTGAACGGCAYGGTACAGGCCATTCTGCCAAACTGGGTGCGCGGGCGCGGCCTGGCGATCTACCTCACGATCTTCAACGGCGCGTCGGCCGCCGGAAGCCTGCTCTGGGGGCTTGTTGCCGAAGCAATCGGGCTGCATGCCACCTTGCTCGTCGCAGCACTCGCGCTCGCGCTGGTCGCCGTTGCGGTCCTGCGCCTGCGGCTACCGGCGGGCGAGGCCGATCTCACCCCCTCGACCCATTGGCCGGAGCCGGCGATCGCCGATCCGGTCGAACACGATCGCGGCCCCGTCACCATCACGATCGAGTACCGTGTCGCTCGCGAAAGCCGGGCCGCCTTCCTCGAGGCGGTGGCGCGGCTCGCTCCGGAGCGGCGCCGGGACGGCGCCTTCGCCTGGGGCGTCAGCGAGGATGCCGCCGACCCCGACTGCATCCTTGAATGGTTCATGGTCGAGTCCTGGGCCGAGCATCTGCGTCAGCACAGGCGTGTCTCGCAGGCCGATGCCGATATCCAGGCGGAAGTCACGAAATTCCATACAGGCCAGGACAAACCGGTCATCCGGCATTTCCTGGGCTTGCAAGCGCGCCCCAACTCCGTTCCAGGCCAATAACCAGGGAGGCGCCTGCGCTGTTCAGGCGCGTTCAACACCGCGTGGGGAAGGTCATAGATCTCGCAGCGGAAGATACATCGATGCTTGTGCAAGTGATGGCTTGAATTCTGCCGGCGGCTTCGTCCATGATGACCTGTGTCCGAAGATGCTGGAGTGTAATGTGGTACCGCAACACGACAGAGGCCAAGCCACTTTTCCGGCAATTCTGCACCATTCAGGCGGTGCAAACCCTCCCAGAACAACTTCTCTTCGATCTGGCATGCTGACCCGCCTCGCCGCGGCGGCGTTCACGCTGGCCGCAGCAGGCTGCGCCGGAACCAGTGAAAATGCAGGCAGCTCGTCCGCCGGTGCCGCAGCTGGACCGAGCAGCATCCCGCGCGAGCGCCTGATCGGGAAATGGGGCATCGCCTCCTTCCACGCCGACAAGGACCGCAAGCGGACCGAGGCCCAGGCCAAGGCCCAGTGCAACATGCCCTACTCGATCACCAAGGGCCCGACCGACGGCGTCATGATGCATGTCGCCGACGATCCCAAGCTCTATGAGCTCAAGCTCAAGGGCGGACCGGGCGGCAGAAACTTCCTCGGCTTCGAGGCTCCCGCCGGGGACCCGCAGGATCGCGAAATCCTGTCCGCGACCGACAGGGAGCTGGTCATGCGCTTCGTCGATCCCGACGCGCATCGCCGCTATGGAACCTTCATCTTCGTGCGCTGCGGAGCCTGAGCGCATCTTACAATCCGGGAGTGAGCAGTATGCGGGTAAGCGGACGGAAGCAGACAATCGCTGGAACCTGCCTCGGCCTTGCGGCTCTGGCCTTGGGTGCTGTCGCGACACTGCCCGGCAGCGCATTCGCGGCCCCCAAGGCCGGCGAGGCGGAGACCCTCGACATCGGTGACGAGCCGGGGCGCATTTCGGGTGAGGAAACCGTTGTCGCCGACGGCCCCTACGCGCGTCAGGCCGTGCTGTTCCGCTCCAACGAGCCGCCGGGAACCGTGGTGATTCATACCTCGGAACGCTTCCTCTATGTCGTCCAGGGCAATAACCGCGCTCTGCGCTACGGCATCGGCGTCGGCCGTGAAGGCTTCCAGTGGTCGGGCCTGGTCAAGATCAGCCGCAAGGCGGAATGGCCGGACTGGCGCCCGCCGCCGGAGATGATCGCACGCCAGCCCTATCTGCCGCGCTTCATGGCCGGCGGTCCGGGGAACCCGATGGGAGCGCGAGCGCTCTATCTCGGCTCGACGGTTTTCCGGGTCCACGGCACCAACCAGCCTGAGACCATCGGCCAATCGATTTCGTCCGGCTGTTTCCGCCTCGCCAATGGCGACATCATCGATCTGTATGAGCGCGTCCCGCTCAACACCAAGGTCGTCGTCCGGCACGGTGCAAGTCTCTGACACGGTGCAAGTCTCTGACTTGCGCGAGCCCCCTGCCAATTCCGCAATCTGTCCCAACCGGAGACCGATGGTCATGCTGAACGCGGCCAAGACCTACCTTCGCAGCGCGCTTGCCTGTTTCGCGGCCGTCACGCTCTGGGGAGCGGCGCAGCCGGCCGCAGCCGGAACGCTCGACACCGTCAGGCAGCGCGGCACCCTGCAATGYGGCGTCAGCGAAGGCCTGATCGGCTTCTCCGAGAAGGATGCGCAAGGCGCGTGGTCGGGTTTCGATGTCGATTTCTGCCGGGCCGTCGCGGCCGCGATTTTCGATGATCCGGCCAAGGTCAGCTTCGTACCGCTTTCGGCGAGCCAGCGTTTCGACGCGCTGCGCGCCGGCCAGGTCGACCTGCTCTCGCGCAACTCCAGCTGGACTCTGGCGCGCGAGGCCGAGCTCGGCCTGTCTTTCGCCGGCGTGACCTATCACGACGGCCAGGGATTCATGATCATGAAGTCGGTGACGGCAACCTCGGCGCTCGAACTCGACCGCACCAAGATTTGCGTCGAAGCGGGCACGACGACGCAACTCAACCTCTCCGACTTCCTGCGCTCGAACTCGATAACCTATGAAGAGCGTGCCTTCCCGACGGCTGCCGCTGCTCTCGCGGCCTTCCAGGCTGGCGAATGCAATGTGCTGACGCGCGACCAGTCGGCGCTCTATGCCGAACGCCTGAAGCTTCCTCGCCCCGCCGATGCCGTCATCCTGCCTGACGTGATCTCGAAGGAGCCGCTTGGCCCGGTGACGCGCGGTGACGATTTCGCCTGGTTCACCTTCGTCAAATGGGTGAATTTTGCTCTCGTGAACGCCGAGGAGCTTGGCATCACCTCAACCAACACGGCCGAGGCCCTGGCCTCCGCCAAGCCTGACGTCCGTCGCTTCATCGGCGCCGAGGGTGGTTTCGGCAAGATGCTCGGGCTCGACAATGCCTGGGCCATTCGGGCCGTGAAGGCCGTCGGCAACTACTCTGAACTCTACGAGCGCAATCTTGGTGTGAAATCCCGCCTCGGCATCCCGCGTGGCTTGAACCAGCTCTGGAGCATGGGCGGAATCCTGTACGCTCCCCCGCTGCGCTGAATCCGCTGAACGCGGCGAAGTCCTCAACCGCTGCCCCTCCGGCTACCCCACGCAACATGACCGCCATGGCCGACCGGCCACGGAGGCCATGTTGCGTGGGAGCCGTCGTTAATCTCATGGAAACCAACGAAACCGCGAACGCCGTATCTCAGGGTTTTCCCTATCGACGGTTGTCCGTGCTGCCGGCAGAAACACGGGTGATTCGGCGCAAGGCGAGAACAGAAGCGTAGGACCAAGGGCCACCGCAACCGGAGGGCATCATGAGAATGATGTACCGTTGGGTCGTGCCTACGAGTGGCCTGCCAGCCTGCGGAGCAGCAAGCGTCGGGCTGCTCTTGTCCTCCCTCCCGCTCGGCGCCCAGACGGTCGGGCCGAGCCCACCGACGATCACGGCGACGATCAATGTCACGGCGGGCACCACGACCGTCGTCGGCAGCACGAATGTCGCGACGCCCGGTGCCACGAACGCAAGCAACGTCACCGGTGGCACGCTCGTCATCGACAGTCTGGCGGTGCCCCTTCCCGGCCCGATTACCTTTCAGGCATTGAACGGCAATGCGCTCCAGGCCAATGGCGGCGCGATCACCGTGCCGAACGGCAATCTCAGCATCCTGACCCAAGGCGGYCACGCAGTTCTCGCCAATGGTGCCGCCAGTAGCGCAACTCTCAACGGCGTCTCGATCACGACGACTGGCGTTGGAGCAGGACTTGTCGCGATCGGCGGCAGAATCGACGCCACGAACGTCATCGTCAACAACACCGCGACCGCAACCCCGACCATCTCGGCAGGCCATGGCGCGATCGCGGAGGGCGGCGGCACCGTCAATCTGCACAGCGGCACGAGCATCACGACGGCTGCGTTCAACTCCGTCGGTCTCGGGGCTTCGGGCACCGGCAGCCGCGTCATTGCGGACGTTCTCATTCCGGTCACGATGAATGGCGGCGGCTCGATGGGGATCTATCTCCATGACGGCGGCCAGGTCAGCATCCTTCCCCGGTCGACGTTTCAAATGAACGGCACCGGCAATGTCGGCATAGGCGTCGACAATACGGCGGTGGCGCTCGGCACCATCGGCAACGGATTGACCGTCAATCTCAACAATGCCTCCGGTGGGCCAGGCAGCACCGGCCTTTTCGCCGTCAACGGTGGCTCGCTCAACATCGCGGACGTGACAGTTCAGGGTCCGAATGCAGCCGCCGGCGCCTGGGCGCGAGCGAACAGCAGCATCACGCTCTCGGGGCGCAGCGTCATCACCATCAACTCGGAGCAGGGCCCGAACGCCTATGTGCTCCAAACGGCCAATCTCGCGACCGCTGCAGGGCCCGTCGGCTCGGTCTTCAGCTTGGTCGGCGCGATTCCGGTCAGCGGCCTGCTGGCACAGGGAGCCGGAGCCCTGATCACCAGCACCGGCACGACCATCACTGTGACCTCGAGCAATGCTGCGGCCGGCGCCGATGCCGGCCTCGGCGGCACCGTCGACATGACCGACAACACGATCACCACGACGGGGACGAACGCTTTTGGCATCCGCGTCGATTCCAACGGCACCGTCATCGGGCGCGCTTCGCGCGTGACGACCTCCGGAGCAGGCGGCGCCGCCCTCTTCATCAACGGCGGGCCGGGCTTGATCGACCTGACCGGCACGACTGTCCAGGCGACGGGTTCGGGCACCGTTGGCCTTTCCTCGTTGAACATCACCCCAACCAGCGTGAACCTCGTCAGGCTGTCGGGCGGCAGCCTGACCAGTGCGACCTCGACCGCGGTGGAGGCACAAGGCCCGCTCAATCTGACAACCGCTGGAACGGTCGTGACAGGTGGTGGCGGGCTCTTGCTCCAGACCTTCGCCAGCACCTTCGGCCCGGCGCAGCCAACCGCCGTGCAGTTTGACGCCTCGAACGGGAGCGTCCTGACCGGCGATGCGCTCGTCGCCGCGCAGACCACCGCCAACATCAGCCTCGCAACCGGCTCGCAATGGACGGGGGCGGCCTTCGACGTGACCAATGTCACGGTCGACCCGACCAGCACCTGGACGGTCACCGCGAACTCGACCGTCACGCAGCAGGTTGCGAATGCCGGGCTGATCCAGTTCACGCCGCCGGGTGGCGATCCAACGATATTGGGCAGCTACAAGACGCTGACGACACGGAATTATTTGGGCGCGGGCGGAACGCTCGGACTCAACACCTTCCTCGGCAGTGATGGCTCTCCCTCGGACCGGCTGGTGATCAACGGCGGCGTTGCCAGTGGCAATTCGTTCATGCGCGTGACGAACACCACGGGCCCGGGCAATCTCACCATCGGCAACGGCATCCTGGTGGTCGACGCGATCAATGGTGGCACGACCGTGCCTGGAGCCTTCGCGCTCGGCCAGCCGGTGGTCGCGGGCCCTTATGAGTATTCACTGTACCGCAGCAGCGTCGACGCCTCGGGTCCGGAAAACTGGTACCTGCGCTCCGAGATAACCCCTGCGCCGCCCGGTCCCGGACCGACGCCATCTCCACCAGGAACGGGCATCCCGGATTTTCGCCGCGAAACCTCGCTCTATGCGGCGCTGCCGGCGATGCAGCTGATCTATGGCCGTACCCTGATCGACAGCCTGCATGAGCGCGTCGGCGAACTCGCGCCGCTGGAAGCGCCGGCGGTCAGCGAGGAGCGCACGATCTGGTGCAAGAACCCCGACAAGAACTTTCGCTGCACGACCACCGTGCGGCTGCCGGCGAGCGCAGCCGCACCCGGTCGCTCTTATGCCTCGGCCGGCTGGGCCCGGATCATCGGCACCCATGGCAACCAGGATGGCGGGCCCTGGGGCATCTTCCGCAACGGCCCGAATTACGACTACGACCTCTATGCCTTCCAGGCCGGTCTCGACCTCTATCGCAGCGTGAGCGCCGACGGCTCGCGAGACCATGCCGGCATCTATGCCGCGATTGGCCGGATCGAGAGCGACGTCACCCATTTCAACGGCATCAGGGCCGGGCGGAACACCATCGATGCCTACTCGCTCGGCGGCTACTGGACCCATTTCGGGCCGTCGGGCTGGTATCTCGACGGCGTCGTCCAGGGCACCTGGTACGATGCCAAGGCCGATTCCAAGCGCGGCTTCATCCTCAACCGCGACGCGTTCGGCTTTGCCGCCTCGCTCGAAGGCGGCTATCCGCTCCAGCTCGGCTACGGCGTCATCCTCGAGCCGCAGGCGCAACTGGTCTATCAGACGATTTCGAACGGGAGCGCCTCCGACTCGGCAGCGCTGGTGCGCTTCTCCGATGCCGACTCACTCGCCGGCCGGATCGGCGCCCGCCTTGCGCGAAGCTGGACGCTGGAGGACGCCACTGGCGGCGTCAAACCGCGGATGCTGACCGCCTGGCTGAAGGCCAGCCTCTGGAACGAGTTCATGGGCAATCCCAAGACCGCGTTCTCCTCGGCCACCGGCTTCATCCCGTTTCGCGCCGATCTCGGCGGCAGCTGGGCCGAGTTCAAGGTCGGCGCCGACGCGCAGATGACCAGGAACACCGCCCTCTACGCCAGCGCCGGCTACTCGATCGGCCTCAACGGCCGCTCGCATGCCTATGACGGCAGGCTCGGCATCAAGGTCAGCTGGTGAGTCGCAACGCCAAAGCGAGGAATTGACGGGCGCTGATGCAACCAGCCGTCCCTCTGGCGCAGAACCGGCCACGGGCGGGCTGCAATCCTGCTCCCACAGCTCGTCGCCTTACTGCGACTGTAGCGAGCATCGCTTGAGGCAAAGTCTCTCTCAGCCCCCAGGCTGCGCCACGATGCGGATATAGGGCTTGGGTTCCCTCCAGCCATCCGGATAGAGCTGCTTCGCTTCATCGTTCGACACCGAGCCGGCGATGATCACGTCTTCACCCTCCTTCCAGTTGGCGGGGGTCGCGACCCGGTGCTTCGCCGTCAGCTGGAGTGAATCGATGACACGCAGAACCTCGTCGAAATTCCTCCCTGTCGTCATCGGATAGACCAGGATCACTTTGATCTTCTTGTCGGGCCCGATGACGAAGACATTGCGCACGGTCTGGTTGTCGGCCGGCGTCCTGCCATCCGAGGTGCCGGATGTGCTGGCCGGCAGCATGCCGTAGAGCTTGGAGATCTCCAGATCCGGATCGCCGATCATCGGGTAGTTCGGCTTGTGGCCTTGCGTTTCCCCGATGTCCTCCGCCCAGCGTGCATGGTTCCCGACCGGGTCGACGCTGAAGCTGATGATCTTGACGTTGCGCCGATCGAACTCGGGCTTGATCTTGGCCATGTAGCCGAGCTCGGTCGTGCAGACCGGCGTGAAATCCTTGGGGTGGGAGAAGAGCACACACCAGGAATCGCCGATCCAGTCGTGGAAGCGCATTCGCCCTTCCGTCGTTTCGGCCTCGAAATCAGGTGCTGTACTGCCGAGCTGGAGAATCATCACAAGCCTCCTGTCGCAACGACCTTGTCGCACAGGCCGATATTAACACGGAACGGCTGGGCGAAGGACATTCGCGACCGGCCACTGGACCAGATCAATGGTGGCGTAAGGCGGGGCAACCGCGGCGAACGCAGGCAATCAGCCCTGACGCGGCCGCCCCCCGATCTTCAACAAAAACCACGTCCCAACACTGTCGCGGTCGATCGAAGTCGACCGCGACTGCTCGCGCTTGCAGCTCAGGCCGCCTCGGCCAGGAAGCGTTCCGCGTAATGGCAAGCGACGAGCCGCTCATCCAGCTGGCGCGCCACCGGGCGCTCGGCCCGGCAGAGATCGGTCACATAGGGGCAGCGGGTCGAGAACACGCAGCCCTTCGGCGGATCGAGCGGCGACGGCAGCTCGCCGCGCAGCACGATGCGTTCTCGCTTTCCTGCCGCCACGCTTGGCGTCGAGGCCAGCAGCGCCTGTGTATAGGGGTGCAAGGGCCGAGCGAAGATCGCATGCTTCGGGCCATGCTCGATGGCGTGGCCGAGATACATGACCATCACGTCATGTGCGATGTGACGCACGACGCCGAGATCATGCGAAATGAAGAGATAGGCGAGCTTGAGCTCGTCCTGAAGATCGGCCAGCAGATTGAGCACCTGGGCCTGGATCGAGACGTCGAGCGCCGAGACCGGCTCGTCGGCCACCAGCAGCTTCGGCGAGAGGATGAGCGCGCGCGCGATCGCGATGCGCTGGCGCTGCCCCCCCGAGAACTGATGCGGATAACGGTTGTAGTGTTCCGGACGCAGGCCGACCTTGGCCATCATCGCCCGCGCCCGCTCTGTCCGCTCCGCCTTCGTCAGCGCGGTATTGATCAGAAGTGGTTCTTCCAGGATCGCGCCGATCTTCTTGCGCGGGTTCAAAGAGCCATAGGGGTTCTGGAAGACGAGTTGCACGGTTCGCCGCAGGCGCTTGGCTTCGCCCGGAGGAGGCGTGACGGCGTCAAGACCGTCGAGCATCAACGCGCCCGAAGTCGGCTTCTCGATCAGCGTCGCCATGCGGGCGAGCGTCGACTTCCCGCAACCGGATTCGCCGACGACGGCGAGCGTCTTGCCGGCTTCCACGGAGAAGGACACGCCGGTGACCGCCTGCAACTGGGCCGGCGCGCGGAGGAAGCCGCGATTGACCGAATAGACCTGTGTCAGCTCGCGCGCTGTGACGATGGGAGTGCTCACGATGTGCTCTCCACCGTCACGGGGTGAATGCCACCCGCCGCTCTGGCCTTCTCCCGCTCCGGATCGCCAAGCGGGTAGTGGCAGCGGATCTGCCCTCCCTGCCAGGGCCGGAGATCCGGGCGCACAAGGCGCGAATGATCCGTGGCATAGGCGCAGCGCGGGCTGAACAGGCACCCCTGCGGGCGGTCATGCGGGCCGGGAACCATGCCGGGAATCGTCGCGAGCCGGTGCTCGCCTTCGCTGCGCTCCGGCAGGGCGGCAAGAAGTGCTGCGGAATAGGGATGCTGGGGGGCCGCGAAGAGGGACGCCACATTGCGCTCCTCCATCACCTGCCCGGCATACATCACCATGATGCGCTGCGCAGTCTCCGCGACCACGCCCATATTATGAGTGATCAGGACGAGCGCCATGCCGCGCTCCTTCTGCAGCGACATCAGGAGATCGAGGATCTGCGCCTGGATGGTGACGTCGAGCGCCGTCGTCGGCTCGTCGGCGATCAGCAGCCGGGGGTTGCACGCGATCGCCATGGCAATCATGACGCGCTGGTTCATGCCGCCGGACAATTGATGCGGGAAGGCCTTGAGGCGGCTTTCCGGCGCAGGGATTCCAACCTGTTCGAGCAGCTCGATGCTGCGCCTGCGCGCCGCCTTGCTATCCATCCCCTCATGCGCCTTCAGCGTCTCGGCCAGCTGGAAGCCGATGGTGAAGCAGGGATTGAGGCTGGTGCTCGGCTCCTGGAAGATCATCGCGACATCCTTGCCGGTGAGCTTCCGGCGCTCCCGATCGGAGATCTTGAGCAGGTCGCGCCCGGCAAAGGCGAGTCGGTCGGCCTTGATTCGGCCGGGATATGCGACAAGTCCCATCAGCGCGAGCATGGTGACGCTCTTGCCTGAACCGGACTCGCCGACCACCCCGAGGATCTCTCCTTCCTCGAGCGACAGGCTGACACCGTCGACCGCCCGCATCACCCCCGTAGAGGTCGGGAACTCGACACTCAGATTCTCAACTTCGAGCAGCGGCATGGTCAGCGCTTCAGTTTGGGATCGAGGGCATCGCGAAGGCCATCACCGAGCAGGTTGAACGCCAGCACGGTGATCAGGATCATCAGGCCCGGCAGGGTGACGACCCACCAGGCGCGCAGCACGAATTCACGCGCATCGGCCAGCATCGTGCCCCATTCGGGCGTCGGCGGCTGGGCGCCAAGGCCGAGGAAGCCGAGCGCCGCCGCGTCGAGGATCGCGGTGGAGACGCCGAGCGTCGCCTGGACGATCAGAGGGGCGGCGCAATTCGGCAGCACTTCCTTGAACATCAGGCGTAGCGTGCCGGCACCGCTGACGCGGGCTGCGATGACATAGTCCTTGGAGGTTTCGCCGATCACCGCCGCACGCGTGATGCGGACATAGTGCGGCAGCACCACGATGGCGACCGCCAGCATCGCGTTCATCAGGCCCGGCCCGAGGATCGCGACGATGACGATGGCGAGCAGCAGGCTCGGCATCGTCAGGACGATGTCCATCAGACGCATGATGACGATTTCGGTGATGCCCTTGAAGAAGCCGGCGACAAGGCCGAGCGCGATGCCTGCCGCCATGGCGATGGCAACGACCACGATGCCGATCACCAGCGAGAGACGGGCACCGTGAAGCAGTCGGGACAGGATATCGCGGCCGATCGCGTCGGTGCCGAGCGGATAGGCCAGCGAGCCACCCTCCTGCCAGAAGGGTGGCTTGAGGAAGACGGCATTGTTGGTGAGATAGGGCGAGTGCGGCGAGAGGACGTCGGCGAACACCGCCATCAGCAACACCGCGACGATGACGACGAGCCCGGCAACCGCGCCGCGATTGGCGCTGAAATAGCTCCAGAATTCGCGCAGCGGATGCGGCGGCGTGCCAGCCGGTACGGCAGCGGAGGGTGCTTCAAGCGTTTCGGCGGTCATCTGTCAGCGTCCCGCGAAGAAATCAGCCATGTCACGATCACAGGTCCTTCAGCGCGCATGTCTGATGCGTGGATTGATCAGGCCGTAAAGCAGATCGACCAGGAGGTTGACGCTCATGACGACGACGCCGATCAACAGGGTGCCCCCCTGCAGGACCGGATAGTCGCGCCGGCTGATCGCCTCGATCAGCCATTTGCCGACTCCCGGCCAGGAGAAGATCGTCTCGGTCAGGATCGCGCCGGTAAACAGTACGCCGACCTGCAGACCAATGACCGTCACCACCGGAATGAGCGCATTGCGCAGCGCATGCAGCGCAATGACCCTGAGAGGCGCCATGCCTTTGGCGCGCGCCGTGCGGATATAGTCCTCGCCGAGCACTTCAAGCATGGCGGAGCGCGTCATCCGGGCAATGACCGCAAGCGGGACCGTACCCAGGACGATCGCCGGCAAGACGAGATGCGACAGCGCCGACTTGAAGGCGCCGAAATCGCCCGCCAGCAGGCTGTCGATCGTCAGGAAGCCGGTTACCGGCTCGATATAATACTGCACCGCGATGCGGCCGGAGACCGGCGTGATGCCGAGCTGCACAGAGAATAGCAGGATCAGCAGCAGGCCCCACCAGAAGATCGGCATGGAATAACCGGTCAGGGAAAGCCCCATGACGCCGTGATCGAAGATCGAGTTGCGTTTGACCGCAGCCAGGATGCCAGCCGGCAGGCCGATCGCAAGCGCCAGGAAGATCGCGCATAGCGCAAGCTCGATCGTCGCCGGGAACAGCGCCGAGAATTCCGAGATGACGCTTTCGCGTGTCACGATCGACTTGCCGAGATCACCCTGCAGAACGCGACTGATATAGATGCCGTATTGCGTCAGAACCGGCTTGTCGAAGCCGAACTCCTTGCGCAAAAGCTCGTGGCGAGCCGGATCGATGCCACGCTCGCCGGCCATGGTCTCGATCGGATCGCCCGGGACCAGCCGGATCAGGAAAAAGGCGAGCAGCGTGATGCCGATGAAGGTCGGAATCACCAGGCTGACGCGGGTCAGGATGAAACGCAGCATGGATGAGCCAGTCTTGTCGGGGTACCGGCGGCCTGAAGCATGGACCGCGAACGGGATGTTTCGTCCTGCTATTGCAAATTAGAACTATATCCTAATGCGAAGACCAGGAAACGCTGCAAATCGAGGATATCATCGGCGATGTAGCGCACCGTGAACGCGTCGAGGCGCTCGATGCCCTTGAGCATGACGAGGTACTCGACCGGCTGCCGATAGAGGAAGCTGAGTTCCAGCGTGATCGGGCCCGGCAGCCGATAGGGGACGATTCCCGCCCGGCGTGCGATGGCGCGCTGCACGCCCTCGGCAATCAGCTCGTACGAGGCCTCCGGCATCAAGGTGCGCGCCGAGAGGCGGCTATGCGCCCATTTGACCGTGACGGCCTCGATATCGGGCAGGAGCGCCCTGGTCTCCTCGATGCAGACATCATCGCCGCTGACCAGCAGCACGGGCGTGCCGAAATGCCCGGCGATCGCGGCATTGATCATCGCTTCCGGGGCCGAGACGCCATTGACGCGAACCTCGCGCAGCGAAGCGCTGCGAAAGGTGTGCGCCAGGATGCCGTCCGGATTGGTGGCGCCAGCGTGGTACCCGATGAAAAGCGCGCCGGCATAGTCGCCCGACTCCATGCCCTGCATCATCGAGAGCGGGCGCGGCCACGATCGGACGACCTGGACTGCCTTGGGCAGGCGGTCCAGCAGCAGGTTCTGCGCGTTGCCATGGCTGTCGCTGATCACGACCTCGCTCGCCCCAGCCGCGAAGGCGGCGTTGGCGGCGGCGGCGACGCTGTCGGTCATCCAGATGCGCGCCGACTGATACTCAAACCCTTCGGGGCGCGTGTGCTCGCGCGTCACGACACCGGCGATGCCCTCGATATCCGCCGAAATATAAATCCGCATGATACTGCCCCCCGCCACCAATTGTATTCGGGCGCGGTTCGCCTCTCCGCGCCCGAATGTCAACGTCATTTCGCCAGCGATACACCGGTAAAGGGCTGGCCGCCGAAGAAATGGATCTTGTAGTCTTTCACATCCTTGCGCACCGGCGTGAAGGCCTGCGCATTGGCAAAGAGCAGACCTCCGACATCTTCCTGGAAGATCTCCTGCATGCGCAGGAACATCTTGGTGCGCTCGCCCTGATCCGTGATCGTATTGGCCTTGGTCAGGAGGTCGGAGAATTCCTGGTTGCACCAGCGTGCCCGGTTGGCACCGGTTTTCACGCCGTCGCAATGCCAGCCCGACAGCAGGATCTGGCTCGGATCCGGATAGTCCCAGGTGTAGCCGAACATGCCGACCTCATGGTCGCCGGCGCGGCCCCGCTTGAGATACTCGCCCCATTCGAAACTCTGGATCTCGGCCTGGACGCCGATCTTCGCCCAGTCCGCCTGAATTAGCTCTGCCGCACGGCGTCCGTTCGGCATATAGGCGCGGACGACGGGAATGGCCCAGAGCGTGGTCTTGAAGCCGTTCGGCAGGCCCGCCTCCGCGAGCAGGGCCTTGGCCTTCTCCGGATCATAGGGGCGCGGCTTCAGGCCTTCGTGATGCGACCAGAGCGAGGGTGGGACGATCGCAGCCGTCTGCTTGCCGGTCCCTTGATAGACGGCATCGATGATCGCAGGGATGTTGGTCGCATAGACCAGTGCCTCGCGCACCCGCTTGTCGTCAAAGGGCTTCTTCTGCTGGTTGAAGGCGAGGAAGCTCTGATCGGCAATGCTGCCGGAGAGCATCGTCAGATTGGGGTCCGCCCGCATCGCCGGCAGGTCGCCGGGATTCGGATAGCGCGCGATCTGGCATTCGCCCGATTTCACCTTGGCGAACCGCACCGAAGCGTCCGGCGTGATCACGAAGATCAGGTCGTTGACCAGCGCCATGCGATCCCGGTTTCCGGCCGCCTTGGTCCAATGGTCGGGCACCGCGCGAAAGCGGATCGTGGCATCCTTCTGGTACGCCAGCAACGAGAATGGGCCAGTGCCGATCGGCGCCTGGTTGACCTGCTCAGGCGTGCTCGCCTTCAGCATCGCATCGCCATATTCCGCCGACAGGATCGACATGGGCTCGACCGAAAGCGCGCTGAGCAAGGGTGCGTAGGGTCGTGACAGGACAAGCCGGACGGTCTGGTCATCGACCTTCTCGACCGCCTTCAGGCTGGGCCGGACGATCTCGTTGAAGAACTGATAATTGGTGCTTCCGACCTTATGGTAGGGATGGTTCTCGTCGAACATGCGCTGGAACGAAAAGACCACGTCATCGGCCGTAAGGCCGCGTGTCGGCGTGAACGCCTTGTTCGCGTGCCATTTCACCCCGCTGCGCAGCTTGAACGTATAGGTCAGCCCATCCTCGGAAATGGTCCAGGATTCGGCCAGGCTCGGAATGATCTGGGAACCGCCGCGCTCGGTGGCGACCAGGCGATCATAGATCTGGGCCGCCACGTCGTAAGCCGTGTTCTGCGAGGAGAACTGCGGATTGAGGAAGTCGGGACTCGCCTCTGAGCAGACGACGAGCGTTTGAGCCGCGACCGCGCCAGCCTGTAAAGCTAACGCAACGGCAGCCGCCGCTGCGAAATGTCTAATCTTCATGACGCTCTCCCGAAGTAAAAAGGGCGCGGCCTCTCGGCCGCGCCCCAATCAATGCATCAATCGGGGCAGGGCCTCAATTGATGTCAACGCCATAGAAGGTATGCCTGCTGAACGGGGACAGCTTGAAGTCCTTCACTTCCTTGCGGACAGGCTTCAGTTGCACCGCATGCGCGATGGTGAACCAGGGCGCCTGCTCCTTGAAGATCACCTGGGCCTGGCGATAGAGCTCGGTGCGCTGCGCCGTATCGGTAATCTTCTTGGCCTTCTGCACGATGTCCTCGAAGGGCTGGTAGCAGAACTTCGCGACGTTGCCGCCATTGTTCTTCGACGCATCGCAACCCAGCAGCGTGTGCAGGAAGTTGTCCGGATCGCCATTGTCGCCGGTCCAGCCGAACATGCCGGCCTGATGCTCGCCCGCCTGCAGGCGCTTGCGGTACTCGCCCCACTCGAAGGTCTTGATCTCGGCCTTGATGCCGACCTTGGCGAGATCCGCCTGCATCAGCTCCGCGATGCGCTTGGCGTTGGGGTTGTACGGCCGCTGCACCGGCATGGCCCAGAGGTCCATCTCGAAGCCGTTCGGATAACCCGCCTCGGCAAGCGCCTTCTTGGCGGCCTCGGGATCGAAGGGATCGTCCTTGACGGTCTCGTTGTAGGACCACATCGAGGGCGGAATCGGATTGATCGCCGCGATGCCGCTGCTCAGATAGACGGCGTCGATGATCGCCTTCTTGTTGATCGCCATGTTGACGGCATGGCGCACCTTGACGTCGTCGAACGGCTTCTTGGTGGTGTTGTAGGCGAGATAGCCGATGTTCAGGCCCGGCTGCTCCAGGATCTGGACATTGGCGTCCTTCTTCATCGCGTCCAGATCGGCCGGGTTCGGATAGGGCATGACATGGCATTCGCCCTTCTGAAGCTTGGCCCAGCGGACCGAGGCATCCGGCGTGATGGCGAAGATCAGGTCGTCGATCTTGGCCTTGCCGGCCCAGTATTCCGGGAACGCCTTGTACCGGATGATCGCATCCTTCTGATACTGCACCAGCGAGAACGGCCCGGTTCCGATCGGGTCCTGATCGATCTTCTCGGGCGTGCCGGCCTTCAGCATCGCATCGGCATATTCCTTCGACTGGATGCTGGCATATTGCATCGCGAGGTCTGACAGGAAAGGCGCCTCAGGGTTGTTCAGCGTGATCTTGACGGTGTAGTCATCGACCTTCTCGACCGACTTCAGCAACTTGGGCATGCCCATGTCGTTGAAATAGGAATGATTCGAGCTGGTGACCTTGTAATAGGGATTATCTTCTTTCCACTGCCGGTCGATCATGAAGATGAAGTCGTCGGCATTGAAGTCGCGCGTCGGCTTGAAGGCGCGGGTATTATGCCACTTCACGCCCTTGCGCAGGTTGAATGTGTAAACCAGCCCATCGTCCGAAACCGTCCATTTCTCGGCCAGAGCGGGGAGGACCTTGGTCCCGCCGCGTTCGAACTGGACGATGGTGTCGTAAATCTGGGTATTGGCATCGAACGACGTGCCTGTCGTGTTGATGCTCGGAGCGAAGTTCTCGGGACTACCTTCCGAACAATAGATCAACGTCTTGGCTGACAGCGGTCCCGCCGCCATCAGGGCAGCCGCCGACAGCGTGGCGAACAGGATTTTTTTCATGGTCAGCTCTCCCACTTAATGACCCTCGGGCCGGATTGGTCCGCGCCCAGTTCCGCCGAACCCGCCCTGCCCGCGGCAGGATCGTCGGCCCGAACGGAAGTTGGTCCCGATTGAGGCTGAACCTATTGGAATGCGCAGAGAGTGGGTAGCTGATTTTCTGGGGTTATGAACGCCGATCGGACCTGAGCCCTGGACGGCCTCGCCACAGCATAAACCGGCCAGTCCCGGCCCTGCTTTCGCAATGGATGAGCGGCCTCGCTGCGGTGGCCGTCGCATGCTCAACAGGCCTATGCTGGGCAGGATCAGCTTCGCGGACCACTGCTGCCGCCAGCGCAGATCCCGCCGGCGCGTATCTGTTTTTCTGGGAACCTTTTCCGTCGCTTTCCATCTCATACAGAGGGAGGAGATCGCCCATGCCGCAGGTTCGAAGAGATGCGCTCGACTCTATCTCGGTGCTCAACGACCTCGATCTGGCGCGCCGGGCGCTCGCGCGCGACGGCGATGCATTCCGCACGATCATGCGGACGCATAATCAGCGGCTCTACCGTCTCGCCCGCAATGATAGCGAAGCCGAAGACGTCGTGCAGGAGGCCTATCTCCGGGCCTTTACCCATCTCGAGAGTTTTCGCGGCGACTCCACGCTTGCCACCTGGTTGTCCCGCATCGTCATCAACGAAGCGCTCGGGCGTCYGCGCAAGAACCGGAAAGAGGCGGAACTCGCGCGATCCAGCGACCGGGGCGCCGCCGCCGCGCAGATCATTCAGTTTCCTTGCAACACGAGTTGTGACGATCCAGAGCGGGCCATGGCGCAACGACAGATCCTYCACCTTGTCGAGCGGGCAACCGACAATCTCCCCGATGCCTATCGCTCGGTCTTCATGGCCAGGGTCATCGAAGGCCTGAGCGTCGAAGAAACGGCGGAATTGCTCGGTCTGCGGCCCGAAACCGTCAAGACCCGTCTGCACCGGGCCAGACACCTCCTGCGCAAGCAGCTGGACGAACAGATCGGTCCCGTCCTGCTCGACGCCTTTCCATTTGCCGGCCGGCGCTGCGAGCGCCTGACCGGCGCGGTGATGAAACGGCTCGGCTTTCCCTGATCAATCCGGGAACGTTTTCGATCCCGCAGCATCCAATGATCGTCAATTGAAAGACAAAGCCTGAAGCAATTAAGCGATCAGGCAAAGGAGGTTCCATGTTCACGCGACAGAACACGGCATTGGCCGCACTTGGCCTTCTCGGTGCGATGTCCTTGGCGCAAGCCGCCGACACGCCGACCGATCCGCAGATCGCGCACATCGCCTATACCGCCGGCACGATCGACGTCGAGGCGGCAAAGCAAGCCATCGCGAAATCCAAGAACAAGACCGTCGTAGCCTTTGCCCATGACATGGTTCGAGACCATGAAGCGGTGAACAAGCAGGCGCTCGACCTGGTCAAGAAGCTGAAGGTCAGCCCTGAAGACAACGATACCAGCCGCGCCTTGTCTCAGGCCGCGACAGCGGAGCGGAGCAAGCTCTCGAAACTCCAGGGCGCAGCCTTCGACAAGGCCTATGTCGATAACGAAGTGGCCTACCACAAGCAGGTGAACGGCGCGCTCCAGACACTGCTGATCCCCTCGGCAAGCAACACCGAGCTGAAGGGCCTGCTCGAAACCGGCCTGAAGATTTTCCAGGGCCACGAGCAGCACGCCGCACATGTCGCAGCCGAACTCCGGTGAGGACAAGATCATGTCGTTGAAGCGGCGCCTCTGGGCCATTGCCGGACTGTCGCTGACTCTGGGCGCTGTTCCGGCACAAGCGGAAACCATTCAGGTCGGGATCGACCGGCTGGTGTTTTCGCCTGCGGAGATCACCATGAAGGTCGGGGACACCGTCGAGTGGCTCAACAAGGACATTCTCGCCCACACCGCGACCGTGAAGGGCGGGATGGACGTGATGATCCAGCCGAAGAAATCGGCGAGTCTGGTCCTGCAGAAGATGGAAACGGTCGAGTATTACTGCCGCTTCCACCCCAACATGAAGGGCCGCATCACGGTGTCGGCGCCATAGCCGCCGACATCCTGGCTTCGCGGTCGCGACAGCACCCGGCGTCACGACCGCGGAATCCGAGGAGGCCCTGCCCATGACCAGCGCCGCTGCCCGACCAGCAACCGCCTTCGTCCTTGCGGGAGGTGGCAGTTTCGGCGCCATCCAGGTCGGCATGCTGCGATCGCTCGCGAGCCAGGGCATTGCAGCCGATATGGTCGTTGGTTCAAGCGTCGGAGCGCTGAATGGCGCCTATTACGCGGGGAACCCCACGCTTGAAGGTGTCCAACGACTGGAGACGATCTGGCGCGGACTGCGCCGGCGCGACGTGTTCCCGTTGAGCTGGCGCACGATGCTCGGCTTCCTGTACCGGCGGGACTTCCTTATCGCCTCGGATCCGTTGCATCGGCTTGTTGAGCGCAATCTCTCTTACGCCAATCTGGAGGACGCAAAGATCCCGATGCATGTCGTCACGACCGACATTCTCTCGGGCGAGACGGTCGTGCTTTCGGAGGGCTCGGCTGCGCAGGCCATCATTGCGAGCGTGGCGATACCGGCAGCCTTCGCGCCGGTACGGTTCAACGGCCTCTATCTCGCCGATGGCGCGATATCGAGCAACACGCCGGTCAAGGTCGCAATCGCATGCGGCGCCAAGCGCCTGATCGTTCTCCCCACCGGCTACGCCTTTGCTCTTGACAAGCCACCGGTCGGGGCCGTCGCAAGCGCGCTGCATGCCTTGACGCTGCTGATCGTGCGGCAACTTTTCAGCGAGCTGCAAGGGCTCGACGGCAGCATCGATTTCTTCGTCCTGCCGCCGCTCTGCCCACTCGCCGGATCGCCCTATGATTTCTCGATGACCAGCGAGCTGATCGAACGGGCGGCGAAGAGCACCGACGCCTGGATTGCCGACGGCGGCCTCGACCGGCCGGGCGCTCTTGCCCATTTGAGCACACACAAGCACTCGGGATCACAGGGTGAATGCGGCAGCGTGCTCTCTCATTGAGGCCGCTCCTCTCGAAGAATCCTAGCGCGTCAAGCGCGAGGCAGCGCGCTTGACACCCATGCCTCAGATTAGACAAAAATATTTGATTTGGAATTTACAGTCCATCTACCGCCTGTTATGGCTCCCGCAACGATCGGGAAGATCGGGGGGATGAATGGCTGCCGACAGGGTTGTTTGCCGGAAGGGCGCGATTTACGGCGACGAGATCCTGGAGGTCGCGGCGCTTCCCACGATCCGCAGACGCCATTACGGCCGCGTCGTCGGCGTCGCCCTGATCGTCGTCGCCCTGGCCTTCATCGCCAAGGCCTTCTCCGAGGGCCAGATCGAATGGAAGATCGTTGGCCAGTTCTTCACGGCCCCGGCCATCCTCTTCGGCCTTCTCAACACGATCTGGATGACCTTGTACGCGATGGCGCTGGGCATCGTGCTCGGCGTGATCTTCGCGATCATGTACATGTCGCCCAATCCCGTKATCAGCCGCTGCGCGGTCGCCTATATCTGGTTCTTTCGCGGCACGCCGCTGCTGCTCCAGCTTCTGCTCTGGTTCAACCTCGCTCTGGTCTTCCCCACCATCTCGATCCCCGGACTCTTCGAAGCCCGCATGGTCGACGTGATGACACCCTTCGTCGCGACGCTGCTTGGGCTCGGCCTGAATCAGGGCGCCTACACGGCGGAGGTCGTGCGCGGCGGCATTCTCTCGGTTGATACGGGCCAGGTCGAGGCGAGCAAGAGCATCGGCATGACGCCGCTGGCGACGCTGTTCTACATCGTGCTGCCGCAGGCGATGCGGGTCATCGTGCCGMCGGTCGGCAACGAGGTCATCAGCATGGTCAAGCTGACCTCGATCGCCAGCGTGATCGGCTATAGCGAAGTCCTGCGCAACTCACAGGACGTCTATTACGCGAATGGCCGCGTCATCGAGCTCCTGATCGTCACCGCGTGCTGGTATCTCGCGGTCGTGACCTTGCTCCAGATCGGCCAGCACTTCATCGAGCGCTATTTCTCCAAGGGTTATACCCGGCGCAACGGGGTGCCCGCTCCGGCTGCGTCGGCGTGAGGTGGCCATCATGAACGAGATGGTCCGCGCCGCCGGCGTCAACAAGGTCTTCGGAACATTCGCAGCACTGAAGGACGTCTCGCTTGCGGTCTCGCGCGGCGAGGTGACCTGCATCATCGGCCCCTCGGGCTCGGGCAAGAGCACGTTCCTGCGCTGCATCAACCAGCTTGAGCGCCCCGATTCCGGTGCGATCGTCATCGACGGCGAGCTCATCGGCTATCATCGCACCAAACAGCACCTGCTGGAGCTCGCCGACAAGGAGGTTGCCCGGCAAAGGCTGATGACCGGCATGGTCTTCCAGCGCTTCAACCTCTTCGCGCATCTGACGGCACTGCAAAACGTGATGCTCGGGCCGATCAAGGTCCAGGGCAGACCGCGGCGCGAGGTCGAGAAGGAAGCGGTGACGCTGCTTGAGCGGGTCGGTCTCGCCGATAAGCGTTTCAACTATCCCAGTGAACTCTCCGGCGGCCAGCAGCAGCGCGTCGCGATCGCCCGCGCGCTGGCAATCCAGCCGAAGCTGCTGCTTTTCGACGAACCGACATCGGCGCTCGACCCCGAACTGGTGGGTGAAGTCCTGAACGTCATGCGCGATCTGGCCCGCTCCGGAATGACCATGATCGTGGTGACGCATGAGCTCGCCTTCGCCCGCGAGGTCGCCGACCATGTCGTCTTCATGGATCAGGGCGCCATCGTCGAACGAGGTGCCCCCGGCGCCATCCTCGTCGATCCGCAGCACCCCCGGACACAGAACTTTATCAAAGCGGTCCTGAAGTGACCGAGCAGGAGGAAAGCCCCATGAAAAGATCGATTGCCCTTGGCGCCGGGTTGGCAGCGCTGCTCGCCTGCTCAGTTGCCCATGCCGACGACTCGCTCACGAAGGTCAAGCAGGCCGGCAAGCTCGTCATCGCGACGATGCCGAACTATCCGCCGATCACCTACAAGGATCCCGCCACGAGCAAGCTGACCGGCTTCGACATCGACCTCGGCGAGGCCATTGCCGCAGAGCTCGGCCTCAAGGTCGAGTGGCAGGAAATCGCCTTCGCCCAGATGCTCCCCTCGCTCCAGACCGAGCGCGTCGACACAGCTCTCGCCGGAATGAGCGACACCGTTCCGCGGCGCGAGATCGTCGACTTCGTCGACTATATGCGCTCCGGCACCCAGTTCTATACGGGCGCCCAGCAGGCAGCCAAGATCAAGACCCCGGCCGATCTGTGCGGCAAGAAGGTCGGCGCCAGCCGCAGCACCAACAACCCGCAGCGCATCGCCGAATGGAGCACCGCAAACTGCGAGTCCAAGGGAGCGCCTGCGATCACCGTGGTCGGCACCGAAGGCTCGGTCGACGCGCGCAACCAGCTCAAGACCCAGCGCATCGACGCCTCCGTGCAGGGCAATGAGACCCTGCCCTATTTCCAGGCAATGGAGCCGAACACCTATGTCCTGCTCGGCGAACCCTTGACCGAGGAGATCACCGGTCTGCCGGTGCTGAAGACGAAGCCGGCACTGCGCGATGCCATCAAGGATGCGCTCGACAGGCTGGTGAAGAACGGCACCTATGCCAAAATCCTGGACAAATACGGCCTCGCCCGGAACGGTATGAGCGAGATCAAGATCAACAGCGCCAAGTGACACCCAATAGGTGACACGCAAAGGGGCGGCGCCTGCCGCCCCTTTCGCCTATCCCCCGCCTGAGCCTTGCCCTGTCTGTGCGGGGCTCAGGCCACCACGTTCTGAACAACAGGAAGCTGAAGAGATGTCGGAGCAGAAGAGTGGCGCCAACAAGATGTGGGGCGGACGCTTCACGACGGCGCCGGCGGAGATCATGAAGAAGATCAATCCGTCGATCGGCTTCGACTATCGCCTCTACCGGCAGGACATCGCCGCCTCGAAGGTCCATGCCCGGATGCTGGCGCGGCAGGGCATCATCGGCGAGACGGACAACGAGACAATCCAGGCAGGGCTCGACCAGATCCTCCGGGAGATCGAGGAGAGCCGCTTTACCTTCAGCGTCGATCTCGAGGACATTCACATGAATGTCGAGGCGCGGCTGAAGGAGATCGTCGGCGAGCCGGCGGGCCGGCTTCATACCGCTCGCAGCCGCAACGACCAGGCCGTCACCGACGTCCGCCTGTGGATGCGCGATGCGATCGACGGGCTCGATGCGGTCGTGCAGGAACTGCAGCGCGCCCTGATCGAACGCGCCGGCGAGCATGTCGAGACCCTGATGCCGGGCTTCACTCATATGCAGGTCGCGCAGCCCGTTACCTTCGGCCACCATCTCATGGCCTATGTCGAGATGTTCGGCCGCGACCGGCAGCGGCTGGCAGGTGCTCGCGAGCGCACCAATATCTGCCCGCTGGGCGCCGCCGCCCTGGCCGGAACCGCCTTCCCCATCGACCGGCATTTCACGGCCGAGCAACTCGGCTTCTCCGCCCCGACCGAGAACTCGATGGATTCGGTCGCCTCGCGCGATCACATCGTCGAGCTGCTGTTTTGCTGCTCGATGCTGGCCGTGCATCTCTCGCGCATCGCCGAGGAGATCACCTTGTGGTGCAGCGACGGCTTCCGATTCATCGCCCTGTCGGACGCCTTCACGACCGGCTCCTCGATCATGCCGCAGAAGCGCAATCCCGATGCGGCCGAACTCGTACGCGGCAAGACCGGGCGTGTCGTCGGCTCGCTGAATGCCCTGCTCATGACCGTCAAGGGTCTGCCCATGACATTCATGAAGGACATGCAGGAAGACAAGGAGCCCATGTTCGACGCATTGGAGACAGTCCAGCTCTGCGCCGAGGCCACGACCGGCATGATACGCGACCTGACCGTCCGCCCGGACCAGATGCGCAGCTTCCTGGAACGCGGCTTTCCGACCGCGACGGACCTCGCCGACTGGCTCGTTCGCGAGGGCGGCATCCCCTTCCGCGACGCCCATCACATCACCGCCAAGGTCGTCGCCAGGGCCGAGGCCAAGGGCTGCACCTTGAGCGCGCTTGATATCGAGAGCATGCGGGACGTCGATCCGCGCATCACCGAGAAGGTCTACTCGGTGCTTGCGCCGGAGCATTCGGTGAACAGCCGCCGCAGCTATGGCGGAACCTCGCCGGATGTCGTGCGGGAAGCGATCGCACGGGCAAACGCGCGCTGGCTGTGACGCCCGGCATCTGCGCGAAACCAGGGGGAAGTGCTGCCGTTCCGCAGTGAGCCTGCAGCCTTTCCGTTCGATGGAAGGAATGAGCCTTGAAATTCGATATCTTCCAGATGGAGCGCAATCAGACGCTCTTCGAGAACGAGGTGGAGATCAATCTCACCGAGAGCGGCGTTCATCCCTGGGCGATCGAGGACATCCTCCCGCCAAGCGAGATGCAGGACCTGCTCAAGCTGCCATTGGGCTATGGCTGGACCGATGGCCGGCCTGACCTGAGGGCGAATATCGCCTCATGGTATCCGGGAGCCGGGCCGTCCAACGTTCTCGTGACCAATGGCTCCTCCGAGGCGACGATGATCGCGCTGATGACGCTCGTCGAGCCCGGCGAGCGCATCGTCTTTGCCGTCCCCAATTTCATGCAGGTGGATGGTCTTGGCCGCGCACTCGGATTCGACGTCCAGCGACTTGAACTGAGCGGTGACAATGGCTGGCAGTTCGACCCCGCCAGCCTCGATGCGGCCGCGGCGGGAGCCAAGGTCATCGCCGTCACCAATCCGGCCAACCCGACCGGCAGCGTGCTGACGCAGGAAAGCCGCGACGCGCTTGTCGCTGCGGCAAGGCAGAGCGGTGCCTGGCTGCTGGTCGACGAGATCTATCGCGGAGGCGAGATCGACGGGCCTGAAACCCGGACGCTCTGGGGCACCTATCCGCGACTGGTGGTGACGAGCAGCCTGTCGAAATCCTTCGCCTGTCCGGGCCTGCGCCTCGGCTGGATCGTCGCACCAGTCGACGTGGTTGCCGGCGCCGCGGAACGTCAGGACTATACGACGATCGGCAGCGGCATCCTGAGCCAGATCCTTGCGGCAGCAGTCATGAAGCCCGATACGCGCAGCCGTCTCCTGTCGCGTGGCCGCGACCTGCTGCGAACCAATGCCAATCTCGTCGGCGACTGGATGTCGCGTCATCCCGGCTGGTCGTGGAAGCGGCCGGAGGCGGGCGGCATGGCCTTCCTGCGCTATCCTCTCAACCTGCCGTCCGAGGAATTCTCCCGCCTGCTTCGTGAGGAGGAGAGCGTCTTCGTCGTCGCCGGCAGCTGGTTCGGGATCGAACAGCACATCCGGATCGGCATCGGCGTGCCGACCGAAACGCTCGCCGAGGGGCTGAAGCGCCTCGACCGGTTTCTGGTCCATCACGCGGGGTGAATGCGGTGGATGACGCGGTCAGCCGTGGACGGGACGATCTGGCCCGTCTCGTTGCCATTCCCTCGGTCAGCGCCGAGGGACGCGGCCTGAACGAGGCGGCGACCCTCGTCCGGGATCTGCTCGACGACGCTGGCTTCGTCACCGAGATCCACCCTGGCTCGGTCGGTCCCTTCGTCGTCGGCACGGCTGGCGAGGGACCGCTGACCGTCGTGATCTACAATCACTCCGACGTGCAGCCGGAGGGTGACGCGGCGCTCTGGCTGAGCCCGCCCTACACCCTGACGGAACGCGATGGCCGCCTCTATGGCCGCGGCGCGGCCGATGACAAGGGCGAATTCGCCAGCCGTCTTGCCGGCTGGCGCCGCTTCCAGGCCCAGCAGGGCGGGCCGCTTCCGTTCCGGCTGATCTGGATCGTTGATGGCGAGGAGGAGATCGGCAGTCCTTCGCTCGATGGCTTCCTGGCGAAGCGCTTCGCCGGCGAGCGCGCCGATCTGTGCTGGTGGGAATTCGGCGAGATCGATGCCTCCGGCCGGCCTGTCATCCTGTGCGGTTTCAAGGGCATCACCGCGATCGAGCTGCGCTGCCGCACCGCGAGGGGCGACCTGCATTCGAGCTACGGGGCGGTCTACGACAATGCGCTCTGGCGCATCTGCGCCGCTGTCGCCTCGATGCGCGACGCCGCGGGGCGGATCACGATCGATGGCTTTTATGACGATGTGCGGGCGCCCTCGGCTGCGGAGCGCGCTACCGTACTGCCGCCGCCCTTCTCGCTTGCCAGCGTCAGTGCTGCGACGGGCGGGGAGCGTACGCTGAACGGCGTCGGCGACCAGAACTTCTTCTCCGCGATGAATTTCGCTCCCTGCCTCAATGTCAATGGCATCGGCGGCGGCTATCAGGGCGAGGGAGCCAAGACCGTGCTGCCCGCGGAGGCTTTCGCCAAGCTCGATTTCCGACTTGTGCCAGATCAGACCCCGACGCGCATCGTCGAGCTCGTGCGAGACCATCTCGCGCGCCTCGGCATGGCGGATGTCGAGGTCATCGTTCACGACGCCATCGTCAGGCCGGTGCGCAGCGACGCGGGTCACTGGTTCGTGGCCGCCTGCGCGGAGATTCTCGAAGCTGAATTCGGCCGCCCCGCGATCGTCCAGCCGAGTTCCCCGGCGTCCGGCACCGCCCATCCCTTCATCGACCATCTCGGCACCGATGTGTTCGGGATCGGCCTCACCCACCACGGGGCGCAGTTGCACGCGCCGAACGAAAACATCGAGATCGATCATTTCGAACGGATGGTCGCGGCGTCGTGCGCCATCTTCAGGATGCTGGCGCGCCGTGCGAATGCGGACCAGGCCGCCATCTAGCGCGACCTGTAATTTGCCGGCTTCCCGTGGTCGAGACACCTGATCTCCGGTGCCCGCAGACACTATCAGGCACCGGGCCTCGGCGAGGCGCCGCAGCCTTCGAGGACGACGCGCGCGATCGCGATGTCCTGAACGGCAAGCCCGGTCAGATCAGCAATCGTGATGTCGCGGGCGTCGTTGCGTCCGATCGCGCGCCCGGCAAGGACCGCACCAAGTTCAACGCAAGCCCTGCGCTCGATCAGTCCGTCGCGGGCCGCGGCGGCAAATTCGCCATGGTCGAGGCATTGATCGAGGGAATCGGCGATTCTGATATCGGCTGCCGCGACGAGGCCGCTCTCGAGCTCCTGCTTGCCCGGCGCATCAGCCCCCATGGCCGTGATATGTGTGCCCGGGCGAATCCATGCCGCCTTGAGCAGGGGGCTCGTGGCCGGCGTCGTGGTGATGATGGCATCCGCCTCGGCACACAGAGCCTCGGGCGATGTCGCGAGGGTAACAGCAATGCCTTCGCCCAGCAGCTCCGCCTGCACCGCCTCGGCGCGCTCCGCCGAGCGCGCCCAGATCGCGAATTGCGGCGCCCGTTCGCGCATCAGATGCGCGGCGGCACGGATCTGAAAGCGGGCCTGCGTGCCGGCACCGACAATGCCGATGCGACGCGCGTCGCTGCGGGCTCCGGCTCTGGTCGCGATGGCACCGGCGAGCGCGGTGCGCAGATCGGTCAGCCACCCCTCGTCACGCAAGATCGCCACGACCGCACCGGTCTCGGCCGAGAGAGCGATCATCATGCCGCTGCTGGTCGGCAGGCCGCGCCTCGGATTGTCGTAGAAACCGGTCGCGATCTTCACCACGAAGATCGGATCCCCCGTGATGTGACCGAATTTGATATGGCAGTCGCCGTGATGCGCGGGAAAGCCGAGATAGCCGACGGGCGGCATCTGCACCCGTCCCGCCGAGGCGGCCTTGAACCCCTCCTCCAGCGCCACGACGGCCCGGTCGAGATCAATGGCGGCTTCGATCTGGGCCCGCGCCAGATCAAGCATCGGTCGGTCCGTTCGCTTGGTTCAGATAGTTGTAGACGGTGGCGCGCGCGAGCCCGAGGACGCGCGAGATATAGGCTGCAGCATTGCGCCCGCCAAAGGCGCCGCTCGCGGCAAGATCGGCCACCAGTTGCCGCTTCTGCTCGCGGCTCAGCGCGGTCACGATCAGGCCGCGCTCCTGCGTCCATTGCTGGACATACTCGTTGATGCGCTCATGCCAATCCTCCTTGAACAGGACAGGCGGCTTGTCGGCTCCCGCGGGCACGGCCACGAGCGCGCCGAGCGTCTGCATCACGGCGTGGAAATGCGAGACGTCGACATTGATGCAGAGCACGCCGATCGCCGCGCCATTCGCGGTGAGGACGACGCTGATCGATTTGATCCGGCGGCCGTCCCAGTTGATCTTCTCGTAGGGACCGATCGTCGTCTCGGCCTCGTCGAAACCGATCTCGTTCAGGAGCGATGGCTCGCCCAGGACGCGCTGCGAGAAGTTGCCGGCGATATGGACCACGGTCTGCGAGCCGAGATCGTGCAGCACGACCTCGGCATAGGGACGGAACAGCAGGGCGACGGCGTCGCAGATCGGCGCATAGGCCATGAGTTCGGTCGGCATGATCCAGGTCCTTGGCAGCCCCGGTCTAGCGCGGCTGCGACTTCAGATAGTCGCTCAGGCGTTCGAGACCGGCCTCCAGATGGTCGCCCGGAGCCCCGATTCCGATACGGATATAGCCGTCGAGACCGTAGACGTCTCCGGGCAGGAGCATGATGCCGCGTTCTTCGCGCAGCCGATGCACGAGTTCCGTCGAGTTCATCGAATGCGCATATTTCACGAAGGCCATGCCGCCGGCCTTGGGCGGAACGAAGGAGAAGAACTCGCTGTTGCGCTCGACCCAGCTCGTCAGGAGCGCCAGGTTCTGTCTCAGGATGGTCTTGCTGCGCTGGAGGATCTCGGCGCGCTTGGCCGGCTCGACGACGATGCGGGCGACATACTCGCTGATCGCGCTCGTGGTGATCGAGGTATAGTCCTTGCGCTGCCAGGCGGCGTAGATATCGGCGGTAGGGCCGACCAGCCAGCCGATGCGCAGGCCCGGCAAGGCCATCGCCTTCGACAAGCCGCTGGTGATGATCGCCTTCTCGTAGAGATCGGCAAAGCTGGGCGGTTCATCACCCTCGAGCTCGGCGCCCTTGTAGACCTCGTCGGCATGCAGATAGGTGCCGTTCTGGCGGGCAATGGCGACGAGCCCGTCCATCGTTTCGCGCGAGAGCAGGCTGCCGGTCGGGTTGTTCGGGTGACAGATCGTCATCAATTTGGTGCGTGGCGAAACGGCCTTGCGGACGTCGTCGAGATTCGGGGTCCAGCCCAGTTCCTCGCGCAGCGCGACTTCCTTCACCGTGACCCCGATGGCCCGGGCCCAACCCCAGATCTGCAGATAGTTGGGCACAAAGACGACGATCTCGTCGCCGGGCTCGAGCAGCGACATTACCATCAGGAAATTGGCCTCGGCCGAGCCATTGGTGACGATGACCTCGTCGGATGTCCGGCCGCGATAGAGCCGCGCCACCGCTTCGCGCAACTCGACGGCCCCGTTCGTCCAGCCATAGCCCAGTTCGACATCGAGCAACGCATTGCGCTGGCCTTCGTCGAGCAGCCCGTTCAGGCTGTAGGGGTGAACGCCGCTATCCGAGAGATTGAACTCAACGGTGTTCTCGTAAAGCGACTGGATCCGCTCCAGGCTGAATTCTTCGATCTTCATGACGCTCGTCCAAACGCGGGTTCGAGCTGTCTAGCATATGGGGTAAAGACAAAACAGTCTAAATTAGAAGCATTGTCTAATTTGATGGATCCTGGGCCGCTCGAGCCCCTCTTCGCGACGGAGCCGATACACCGTCGTCGGCGTCTCGCGCAGGAATTCGCGTTTTCGCCATCGCAGCCGGGCTGCACAGGCGCGCCCCAAGATTGCCCCGGCGGAGGTTGCCCACCGCCGTGCCTGTTTCAGCGAGCGACGCGCCTCGCCCGCTCGGTGCGCCGATCAGAGGCTTCAGCCCAGCGTGTCGCGCATCGCCTCGTCGAGGGTCTCGAGCAGGATGTCTGCATGCTCGCGCCGGAAGGTCATGGGCGGGCGCAGCTTGATGACGTTGTCGAAGGGGCCGTCGGTCCCCATCAGCACTCCGAGCTCCCTGGCCCGATTGACGATGGCCGAAGCGGGTTCGCCGGCATGATCCTTGGTTGCCCGATCCCGCACGAGTTCAAGGCCGAGGAACAGGCCGCGCCCGCGCACGTCGCCAATGACCGAATGACGGTCCATCAACTTGCGCATGCCGGCGAGGAGATAGTCTCCCTGCTCCACGGCGTTCGGCAGAAGACGCTCGTCTTCGAGTACATCGAGGACAGCGAGCCCCGCCGCGCAGGACACGGGATTGCCGCCGAATGTATTGAAATACTCCATCCCGTTGGCGAAGCGTTCCGCGATCTCGCGGCGCATCGCGACAACGGCAAGGGGATGACCGTTGCCGATCGGCTTGCCCATCGTGACGATGTCCGGCACGACACCGTGCTCCTCGAAGGCCCACATCGATTGGCCCACGCGGCCGAAGCCCACCTGGACCTCATCCGCGATGCACAGGCCACCAGCGCGACGAACGGCATCGTAGATCGCACCGAGATATCCCGGCGGCAGGAAGACCTGCCCGGCGACGCTTGGGATCGTTTCGGCGATGAAGGCGGCGGGCGCATGCCCGTCCTTCACGAGCCGGTCGATGATCTCGCAGGCATGCTCGCCATAGCGCTTGCCGATCTCGCCCTCCGGCCACTCCGCCGGCGCGCGATAGGGATCCGCGACGGGCAGCACATGCGTATGCTCCGGCCGCCCGCTGCCTCCCTTGCGCTTGAACTTGTAGGGGCTGATGTCGATCAGGCCCTGTGTGTGGCCGTGATAGGCCCAGTCCAGGACGATMATGTCGCGTCGCCGCGTATAGGCTCGGGCCGCGCGCAGCGCGAGTTCGTTCGCCTCGCTCCCCGTGCACACCACGAAGAACGTATCAAGCTCACCCGGCAGCGTCTTCGCCAGGCGCTCCGTGTAGTCGATGATGTTGTCGTGGAGATAGCGCGTGTTGGTGTTGAGGCGCTGGGCCTGCCGCGTGATCGCATCCACCACGCGCGGGTGGCAATGCCCGATATGGGCGACGTTGTTGTAGCAATCGAGATGGGCCCGGCCGGTCTCGTCGATCAGCCAGACATCTTCGCCGCGAACCATCTTGAGCGGCCTGCGATAGGACAGCGACAGATTTGGGCCCAGTCGCTTCTTGCGCGCCGCCTGCAGGGCATCCTTTTCCTGTCCGGTCCTGTCGAAGGTCTCCGGCGGCAGGCCCGCGAAATCATAGGGCGAAGGAAAGAGGTCGTTCCAGACGCCGGGAAAAGCCGACTCGCCAACGCCCGGAATGACGCTGACGTCATCATAATCCGCGGCGACGAGCTGCAGATGGAGATGCGGTATCCAGCCGCCATTCTCTGCATAGTCGCCAAGCCGCGCCACACAGGCGCCGGCCGGCAGATCCTCGCCGACGCGGCGCTCGCGAACCGACGCATGATCCAGGTGACCCCAGAGGCTCCGGAAGCGCAAGCCGGGTTCGGGCTCATGCTCGAGCAGCAGGAGCCCGCCATAATCTTGCGGCGCAGGATTGATCGTGGCCGCCACCACCCTTGCCGGCAGCGGGGTAAAGAGCGGCGCACCCGCAGGCGCGAAGATATCGAGGCCGAGATGGATGTTCCGGCGCGCGCCGTCGATCAGGGTCGAGTCGAAAAAGGGCGCCGTATAGACGGTGCGCAGTTCGCCATACGGCCCGAGGCCGAGCGTAAAGCCGTGTTCCCTCTGCAGATCGGCATAGGCCCGGTCCGCGGCAGCATGATCCTGCGCCGCGCTCGCCCGCGCCAGCGGCGCCTCGGGATTGCCGAGATCGACCACATGCTTCTGCTGGCGCGCCGGATGCGGGTGCATGAGCGGCGCCAGCGTCCGGCGGTTTGCGGCCATCCAGCCCCGCAGGCGTCCAGCCCCGGGCGTCGCCTCGAGGCCACAGGCGTTGCGCAGGATCGCCGTGGCGATACGGCGATCGACCTTGCCGAGCCGCTCCAGGAGAGTCCAGGCCGGCCTTTCGCTGACGAGGAGATAGGGATTCTCGATCGCTTCGGCATGACGCGTCGCCGAAATCGACACGCTCACCGCCAACCGTGCGGCGATCAGATCGAGCAGGATCTCGAACTCGGCGTCCTGCAGCGGCAGTTCCGCGTGATAGCCCGCAGTGATCATGGCGGCTGTTTCGATCGGGCTCTTCTCGTCGAGCATCGCATACGTGCAGGCGACGGCGAGCTCGGCGATAAGCGGCGAATGGGCCGCGTCACCAAAATCGATAAGACCCGCGATCGCGCCCTTCTCGGGATCAGCGACCAACAGGTTCCAGTCATTGGCGTCATTGTGGATGACACCATGGCGCAGGCGCCGGAGCGTCGGCGCGACCCCGGAATCATAGGTGTCGAGCACCTTCTCCAGGCAGCGCCGCTGTGCCGCATCGGACACATGGGACAGGCGCTGGCGCGCCCGCGGCGTCTCGCGGATCTCCCAATCGAAGGCGACATGCGCACCGGGATGACCGAAGCTGCCGAGCACCCGGTCGAGCTGCCCGAGGACACGGCCGATGTCGCGCAGCGTTTCCGGCGTCTTGGCAACCTCGGCCAGCGGCGTGCCGGGGAGATAGGAGACGAGACGGACACAATGACGCTCGCCGCCGCGGCCGGTCAAAAGGCCGAATTCCAGCCCATCGCGCGTCGGCATCACACGCGGCGTCGGCAAGCTCGGATCGTTGATTTCGACGTGCCGCAGCAGCGCGGTCTGGAATTCGATCGCCGTGAGCGGCTCGGCCCCATTGACGATCTTCAGGATGAAACGCTGCCCATCGTCCGCCCGCACGTCGAAATTCTGGTCGCGCTCACTGGGCAGGCCATCAAGGCGGCCGACAACGCCGAAGCGTTGCCGCAAGACCTCCGCCGCCTCGTCGAGGGAGAATGTCGGGCGTGGGTGGTTGACGAAGGTCATCGCAGGCTTTCCGAATTGTCGCTCTGCCATCAATCTGACATTGATGCGGTGGCGGCCGCGCTGCTCCAATCGGCGGTTTTGCCGCCATTGTGGCGGTAGCAACCTGCTATCGCCGCCACACGGATATCTGCGAGCCCTTGATGGCGATGGACGAGACGAACGCGAAGATTCTGCGGCTGCTCCAGGACAATGCGCGGCTGCCGATCAAGACGATTGCGGGAAGCGTCGGGCTCGCCCGCAGCTCCGTGCGCGAGCGCATCGCCAAGATGGAGACCGACGGCACCATCCGCGGCTACACGGCAACCGTCATGGAGGGCCGTTCGGGTGTTGACGCATTCCGCGCCTTCCTGATCATCCGCCTCACCAAGACGCCGGCACGCGACACGGTGGATCGGATTGCCGTGCTCCCGGCGGTCAGGCGGTGCTACTCGATCGGCGGCGAGATCGACGTCATCGCCGAAATCGAGGCGGAGACGACCCGGGCGTTGAACTCCGTGCGTGACGAGATTGCGTCGATGCCGCATGTCGCCGACCTGACGACGGCAATCGTGCTCGCAGACGAGAAGCCAGCCTGAGCGATCGACGGACGCCGGCGGTCAGCTCTTCGTCACGCCCGCGCCGCGACAGCCCGCATCACATGCGAGACCGCGCATGAGCGATCAGGTACTCGACCTGCGCGGGCGTCTCGATCGCGCCGGCTGCGTGTTCATGCCGGATTTTCGCGATCGCGGCCTCGGCTTCGAGGCCGCATTCGATGAGCAGCAGCGCTGCTACCGTCCCGGTGCGCCCAAGCCCCGCCTTGCAATGGATGGCCCAGTTCTCCCCCGCCGCGAGGCGACGCAACAGCGCAAGCTTCTGCCAGTCCTCGGCGAAGGCCGCAGTCGGCGCGCTGTAATCGGGAATGGCTGCATGGGCCCACTCCAGTCCGGCCTCCCGGACAGCCACGGAAAACAGCTTCTGCTCGCAAGGCAGCTCATGCGCCTCGACGAGACTGAGGAGCCCACCGGCTCCGAGCCTGGCGAGATGATCGAGATCCTGGGCGAGAGCCAGCACGGGATCGGCGCCTGGCAAGGGGCGCCCTCGCCACGATCCCGGACAAGGGGCCAGCACCAGCTTTCCGGCGATCCCGGGCAGCGCGATGATCGATGCTGGCTTCGAAGCTGACTTGTCCAAGCAGACCCCTCCGGGCCGCGCGCAAAGCGCGCAACGCCCATCAATTGACTCAGTGATATAGCTGTGTACAGCTATATCACTATGGAGTCCATGTCAGCCCCTCCGCCCAACACAGTGAGTTCCATGCCGCCTCCGCCACGGACGAGGCGTGAGCGGCTCGCGGCCGTGCTTTGGCCGGCGGCGACAATGCTCGGGATCGCCCTTCTCGGTCTCCTCGCGGCTCGCAACGTCTCTGCGAACCTTGCGGCTGCGGGAATGGAAATCGACTTCTCGTTCCTCTGGCAGGAAGCGGGTTTCGATGTCAGCGAAAGCCTGATCGGCTATTCGCCCCGCGACACCTACGCTCGTGTGCTGCTCGTCGGCATCTTGAATACCCTCGCCGCGGCGGCCCTCATCCTCGTCCTGGCAAGCGGCATCGGGCTGTTCGTCGGCATCGCCATGACCAGTTCCAACTGGCTCGTGCGCACGTTGGCGGGCACCTATGTCGAGTTGCTCCGCAATCTGCCGAAGCTCCTGATCGTGATCGCGCTCTATGTGGCGATGGTGCGCAACCTGCCCCATATCCGCTCGGCCTGGACCAGCCCCTTCGGCGCGATGCTGAGCAATCGCGGTCTCGTGCTGCCCTGGCCGATCATCGAGCAGGGCGGCCAAGCGCTTTCTATGGCAGCCTGCCTCTGGCTCGCAGGCGCGTTTCTGTGGCTCCGCGCCGCCCGGCTGCACCAGGACCGCACAGGCAAGCGCCGCCCGGTCTTCCTGCCTGTGCTCGCTGCCGCGGCGAGCCTCTACGCGGCGCTCGACCTGACAGGGACACTCCATGTCACCTGGTCTGTGCCGAAGCTGGCGGGCTTCAATGTCACCGGGGGCGTGAGCCTGTCCTTGCAGTTCACCGCGCTAGTGGTGGCCCTGTCGGTCTATCACGGCGGGCAGATCGGCGCGATCGTGCGCGGCGGCATCATCGCCACTTCGCACGGACAGCGCGAGGCAGCACAGGCGCTCGGCCTCGACTGGTTGAAGACGATGCGGCTCATCGTGCTGCCCCAGGCACTGCGCGTGATCACGCCGCCGCTCGGCAATCAGTACTCCAACCTGCTGAAGAACACCTCGATCGCGCTGGCGATCGGATACTCCGATTTGATCAGTGTCGTGAGCACATCGGTGAATCAGACATTCCGCCCGATCGAACTGATGGCGCTCGTGGCCGCCTTCTTCCTGATCGCGAACCTGCTGATCTCGGCCTTGGTGAACTGGTGCGACCATGCCTTCCGGCTGAAGGCGCGCTGAGAATGACGCTGACAGTCGAGACGATCGCCCGCGCGAATACCCCTCCCCGGAAGGGGCTCGCGCCCATGCTGGGCTGGTTGCGCCAGAATCTGTTTTCGAGCTGGTGGAACACGGTGCTGACTGTCGTCACGCTCGCTCTCCTGGTCCTGTTCGCCTGGAGCGCGCTGACCTGGGTGGTGCTCGAGGCGGTCCCGTTTTCCGGCAGCCGGGCCGAATGCCTGAATGCCACGGGAGCCTGCTGGGCATTTCTCAGCGAGAAGGCCAATCTCGTCCTAACCGGGACCTACCCGGCCGCCGAGCGCTGGCGCGCGCAACTCGCCAGCGGCCTGATCATCGTGACGATCCTCGTCTTTGCACTTGTTCCGATGAGGCTTGCGATCCGGGCAGCCATGGTCGTGGGCACTGCTGTGCTCTCCTACCTGCTTCTGCGCGGAGGCTTCGCTGGCCTGCCCTTCGTCGAATCCCACCGCTGGAACGGCCTGCCCCTCATCCTGTTCCTGTCTGCCTTCACGATGGCGGCAGCATTTCCGCTCGGCATCCTGCTGGCGCTGGCTCGCTGGTCGCAGCATCGCGCGCTGAACCTTGCCGCCGTCTCCTATATCGAGACGGTGCGCGCCATTCCGATGGTCGCGGTCTTGTTCGCCGGCATTTTCGTATTGCCGCTGCTGCTGACGCGCGGCGCGACCATAGAGCCCGTCGCCGCCATCCTGATCGTGCTGACCCTCTTCTATGCGGCCTATTTCGCCGAGGACATTCGCAGCGGGCTGCAGGCGCTGCCCAAGGGGCAGATCGAGGCGGGAGCCAGCCTCGGCCTCACCGCCGCGCAACGCATTCGCCTGATCGTGCTGCCCCAGGCCTTGCGCACGGCCATCCCCGGCATGACGAACACGATTATCGGCAGCTTCAAGGACACCTCGCTCGTCGCCATAGTCGGCATGCATGATTTGCTTTCGACAGCCCGCATGGCATATGCCGATCCTCTCTGGCAGGCCTATGCTTTGGAGGCGAACATTGCGATCGGGCTGTTCTATTTCCTCTGCTGCTGGATGATCTCCGAACGAGCTCGGCGGCTCGGGCACGGCGCCGGCAAGCTCGGCTGAGACCGGCCTTGCGACAGGGAGAGCTATGACGATCGAACTCACCAGCCCCGAGGCGCAGCAGCTTCGCCAGATGGTCCGCTCGCGCAACGACGTGATCTTCGAGATCGTGCGCGACCGCATCTGCCTGCGTGAATATGACGAAGGGCATGTCATCCACGAAGCAGCACTCGCCGCGGAGTTCCACGTCAGCCGCACGCCGATCCGGCAGGTCCTGCAGCGCCTTGTCTACGAACAGCTCGCGGAGACGCGAAACGGCGTCGGCACCATCGTTTCCTATGTCGATCATCACGCTGTCGACATGCTGCGTTTCCGCATCGGCCTGACKGGTCTGATCGCCGATCTCGTGCCGCTGCAGCTCCCGACTTCGCTCCGGTCCGACTATGCGCGGTTGCGCTCATTGGCCGAGGGGCTGCGTGACACCTCCCCCGTCAAGGATGTCTGGGGCGTCTGGCGCGCCCATCACGAGGCGCGCAACGCCTTGATCGGCGACGAGGCGCTGCGCCAGATGGACGACATGATTTTCTTCCGCATCGCGCGAAGCTGGGTCAGCTGGCTGAAATGCGATCCGGAGCTCGTGCGCGCCCTGCTCGTGCAGGAAATCGCGGCGACCGCCGAGAAGACCGAAAGCCTGCCGGCATCGGAGCTGTTTCGCCTGCATGCGGCGCATCTCGAATTGCTGCTCGCACGCTATGGCGAGGACGATAGCAAGTAGGAGACCTGGGCCTCGCTTTCGATTGCGCCCGGCCGAGCCGAGCGCACCGCGGCGATCGCGTCCTGCGGCGGCATTCCGGTCTCGATGAGCACGCGCGCGGCCATCATGCCGCTGCGGCCATATCCAGCGAGACAACAGAAGGCGGCACCCCGGCCGAGGCTTAGCTCGCCAAGGATCGCCTGGGCCAAACGCGGCCAGTCCAATGTCTCGTCCGGCGCGGAAAAATCCAGGATAGGCGCGCAAACGAGGCGGATCCCGCGCAGCTCCGCAGCGCGTTGCAGATGTTCGCTGTCATCGGCATCGCATTCCGTCTGGTCCAGGAGGCTCACCAGGAGCGTCGTTCCCCTCGACTTCAGAACATCGAGAACCTGCTCCTGCTGATCCGCGTCGATGGTCCGTTCGCCCCGCCGGAGGATGACGAGCCCCGGCAGCGGCAACATGCCCACGGCTCCGGCATGCCCGCGGACCGTAACCCATACCGGCCCTTCCTCCATGCCCGCCCCCTGCAAACCTTGCCGGATCCAGTGTTCCGATCGGTGCCGACTAGAGGCAGATCAGGCGGAACTGTCCAGAACAATGGCATCGGCCGTCTCGGAAGAGCAGGCGACGGCGGTGCCGGAACGCATTCCGGCTCGCCGAGCGGTCGGCGAGCCGGAAGAAGGACACGCAGTCGCACTGCGGTTGAACGACGGCCTAGAGCATCGGCCCGAAAAGTGGATTGCGGTTTTCGGGAAAGCCGATGCAAAGACAAAGGGTTAGATCATCGGACTGGATACGATATCCGGTCCGATGATCTAGCGGACGGGGAACGCGAAGATCAGTCCGCCATCCCTGGCCAGGCGGTTCGGAGACGCTGAGCGGTCCATGGCGAGGGGCGAGCCCTTGCCGATATGCTTTTCGAAAACCTCGCCGTAATTGCCGACCTGCTTGATGATCTGCGCACTCCAGTCGGGACGCAGGCCAAGCTTCTTCGCCATGTCGGCAGTTTGCCCGGTCGGGGAGATCAACCGTTGCTCGTCGACTGGCAGATCCTTGAGCGAGGCGAGCTTGGCATCGATATTCTGCGAGGTGACACCGAATTCCTCGGCGGCGATCATGATCTGGACGCCCCAGAACAGCGTCTTCTCCAGCTCCGTATCCGGGCGCGACACAAGGGCGAGCGGCTCGGTGGCTGAACGTTGGGGAACGATCACGTAATCGTCCGGCTTCGGTGCCAGCAGACGATCGGCGGCCAGGGCCGATACCGAGCTCGCCACCGCATCGCATTTTCCGGAGAAGAATGCCTGCAGGCGTGCGGTCTTGTCGGCGATGTTCTCGACCTTGTAGGGCAGCTTCGCGGTGCCGAACCAGTCGGCGAGATAAAGCAGCGTCGTCGAGCCTTCTTCGGCACAGACGGTCGCGCCGGACAGGTCAGCGAGCTTCGTCATGCCGAGGCTTTTCGGCACCATGAAGCCCTGCCCGTCATAGAAGGTGGTCGTCACGAAGGACACGCCGGGATCGGCGTCGCGGGTGCCGGTCGCGGTGATGCCGCGCGAGGCAATATGTGCGCTGCCGCTGATGATCGCCTTCAGGCTGTCGGAGAACCCGATGCCGCGCAGCTCGGCCTTGGCCCCATCGCCGAAGATCGCAGCCGCCGCCATGCGGCAGAAATCGACATTGAAGCCGCGGAATGCGCCCTGGCTGTCGGGGACGGAGAAGCCGGGTGAATTCGGATTGACCAGGCAGACGAACTTTCCGTCCTGCTTGATCTTGTCGAGGACCGGGCCAGCCTGTGCGCCCGGCGCAGCGGCAAGCAGAACGGCCGCGGACAAGGCCATGCGGAGCACGTGAAACGCCATATCAATCCCCCTCTTCCCTCTGGAAGCTTATAGCTATCTACCTGTATACAGCAACGCAGCAAACCGTCAAACCCACGGCATCGCTCGCGGCGCTTTCCGTCGCGATGCCTCCCCATTCTGAAGACCCAGATCGAAGAGCCCCTCCCGGGGGTTCCGGTATGGCGCCTGAATCGAGGGCGGCCAGACCGGGCCATGGCAGACCAACGATGGCCTGTGCCTCCTGGTCGGGCCTTGAAGAGGGCGGCAGTTGCGAGGACCGTTGCTGGCGCGTCGGGGCCTGCTCGTCCCGGTTCGGTGCACAATCGCGACGCCCCGCCACACCACCCGGATTGCGGCACACGAAGGGGAGACCAGCCGGGCCGCCCCTGTCCGGCAGCCGCCATTGCGCTTGGTTCGTCGCAGCGGGAGCAGCCAATGGCCGGCCGCGATCGCGCCGGTTGCTTTCGGGGAACGGAAACGCCGACATACCGCCTGACACGGCATCAGAGCCTCGAAGAGTCCAATGGAGCAGGAATGAGCATTCGCGAGCAACTGGTCGAACGATTCTTCCGCTATCTGGCGGTTGAGAGTCAGAGCGACGCCACAGCGACGACGCTGCCGACCACTCCGGGCCAGCAGCGGCTCGCCGCATTGCTTGCAGAAGAGCTGCGCGCACTTGGACTTGAAAGGGTCGTGCTTGACGACCACGCCACCGTCACCGCCATGAAGCCGGGCACGAGGCCGGGCGCGCCGAGGATCGGCTTCATCGCGCATCTCGACACGATCGACACCGGCCTCTCGCCGACGATCCGCCCGCGCATCCTGCGCTTCGAGGGCGAGGATCTTTGCCTGAACCCGGAAAGGGACGTCTGGCTGCGCGTGGCGGAGCATCCCGAGATCCGCTCCTGGGTCGGGCAGGACATCATCGTCGGTGACGGAACGAGTGTGCTCGGAGCCGACAACAAGGCCGCGATTGCCGTAATCATGACGCTGCTCGAGCAGCTCGGCGCCGGGAGCCAGCATGGCGACATCCTGGTCGCCTTCGTTCCTGACGAGGAGATTGGCCTGCGCGGCGCGAAGGCACTCGACCTCGCCCGCTTCGACTGCGATTTCGCCTATACGATCGATTGCTGCGAACTTGGCGAGGTCGTGATCGAGAATTTCAACGCCGCTGCAGGCGAGATCGTCTTCACTGGCGTTACCGCCCACCCGATGTCGGCGAAGGACATCCTCGTGAACCCGCTGCTGATGGCGCTCGACTTCATCAGCCAGTTCGACCGCGCGGAAACGCCCGAGCACACCGAGGGCCGCGAAGGCTATTTCTGGTTCAACGACATCGTCGCCAATGCCAGCGAGGCGCGCCTGCGCGTCTTGATCCGCGACTTCGACAGGGAGCAGTTCGAGCGGCGCAAACGGCGCATCCGCAAGGTTGCCGACCTGATTGCCGCGCAATATCCCAAAGGCCGTGTCGACTGCCAGGTGACCGATACCTACAGCAACATCCATGACAGCCTGGGCGATGACCGCCGCTCGGTCGACCTGCTCTTTGCGGCGCTGAAGGCACTGCAGATCGAGCCGAAGCTGATCCCGATGCGCGGCGGAACAGACGGCGCAGCGCTCTCGGCCAAGGGATTGCCGACCCCCAACTTCTTCACGGGCGCGTACAACTTCCACTCGCGCTTCGAGTTCCTGCCTGTTCCCGCCTTCGAGAAATCATGGGAGGTCGCGCGCATGATCTGCACCTTGGCAGCGCAATCAAACGGCCCACTCGAGGTAACCCGCCCGGATTGAACGGGTCCGCGCTGAGCGTCGTCGGTCGCAAAAGGGTTCATGCTCCCGACGACACCAGCGGGCAGATCGGATCGGGCGCCCGGACGCGTCCTGGCAAGGGGACCTTCGCCGGACGTCAGCGGCGCGCCTCGTCGCGCTCGACATCTACGCTGCCACGGCCGCCCGAACGGCAGACCGCGTGTAAGTCCAGGATCATTAGAATTCTTACAAACTATTGATATTGAAGAGATTTACGTTTCTCGTCTATGACGGATCCCAGGGTACGGATGCCATGGGGCAGGAATGGACGATAGGCTCGATCAGGATCGGTCGTCGGCTTCGATGCAGTTGTTCTCGAAGCGGCTGAAGGTGTCCGCCGGAACGTTTCGGCACGGGCGGGGCGAACAGGTCGTCGGGCCGATGAAGCGGGGGCTCAAGGTCGTCGTCATGCTGCAGGGACATCAGTCCTATGAGCTCGACGACAGGCCGCCTCTGACCATCAACAGCCCGATGCTGCTGGTCGCCGCCAATGACGGCGATCATGTCCAGAAACGGACCTGCCTGTCGGGCGAGGGCGTGCGCTGCGCGATCGTGCAGCTCGATGCCGACTTCGCGCAGGACGAACTCGGCGCCAGCTTCTCAGGTCTGATGGGACAGATGCAGGGCAGCGGGATCGGCCCGGGACTATGGGCGCGCGCTGCCGGCGCCGATCTGCGCGGGATCGCGCTGCAGATGGCGGAGTGCCAGATCGAAGGCGCGATGCGCAATCTCTACATGGCCGGGAAGGCGCTCGAACTCGCGGCCACAGTTGTGGACCAGATCGTCAACGAGCGGCCGCAGCGAGCCGCGCGGCTGTCGCCGCGAACGATCGAGCAACTGCGTGCGGCGCACGCTCTGCTTCTTCAATCGGCCCGCAATCCCCCGACACTGGGGGAACTCGCCAGGAATACCGGCCTCAATGTCACCAAGCTGACGGCTGGATTTCGTCAGCTCTACGGAGCGAGCGTTTTCGACTATCTCCAGGCCCATCGCCTGCAACAGGCCTACGACCTGATCCGCAGCGGCGAGAAGAGCGTCGCCGAGGCGGCCTACCACGTCGGATACAACCCTGCGCATTTCTCGGGGATTTTCCGGAAGCGCTTCGGCATTCTGCCCAGCACCTTGCGTTGACGCCGCTCTGCTGAAGTTCTGGCAACCGATTGGAAGGCTTCGAAACTCATTCGAAAGAAATACTGCGGGCAGCCAAAGTCGATCCGATTGCCCCGATTGTTGTGCTGGTCGAGAAGAAACCCGCAATACGGCGGGGCATCTCGATCATGAACACATGCAACTCGAACAAGGATGGATCTTGGTCGATCCGAGCAGCAGGCGCTCCTGTATGCTTCTGGCGTCGTGCCAGGACCGTGGCGCTCGCCAGCGTCGCTCTCAGTGTTCTTCCGGTCGCGCTCGCTGGTCCAGCCCTCGCTCAAAGCGAATCTCCCACCGTGTCGCTCGACACGATCGAAGTTCAAGGCGCGACGGAGAAGGCGAATGGGCCGGTCGACGGCTATATCGCGCGGCGCAGCGCCAGCGGCACCAAGACCGACACTCCCCTGATCGAGACGCCGCAATCGATCACGGTCATCCCGCGCGCCCAGATCGACGATCAGGCCGCGCAGAGCGTCGGCCAGGCGCTTCGCTATTCCGCCGGCGTCCTGGCGGAGACGCGCCTGTCCTCGGGTCGCTACGACAGCACCTTCATCCGAGGCTTTGGCGGTAGCGGTTCGAATGCAGGCTTCGTCAATTTCCAGGACGGCCTGCGTGTCCAACGCGGCGTCAATTTCCTCGTCCCGGCCATGGAAACCTACGGGCTGGAGCGGATCGAGGTGCTGCGCGGTCCGGCTTCCGTGATCTTCGGGCAGGTCAAGCCGGGCGGCCTAGTGAATCTGGTCAGCAAGCGCCCGACGGATCAAGCCTTTGGCGAGATCCAGGCTCAGATCGGCTCGCATCAGCGCCGCCAGCTCGCCTTCGACATCGGCGGGCCGGTGAACCCGGACAAGACGGTCCTCTACCGGATCGTCGGGCTCGGCAGGGCCGCAGATACGCAGGTCGATTTCACCAAGGAGGAGCGGGTCTTTATCGCGCCATCGCTGACCTTCCAGCCAAGCGCTGCGACGAGCCTGACCATCCTCACCTCCTTCCAGCGCGACCCGGAAACCGGCTTCTACGGCTTCATCCCGGCAGTCGGCAGCGCATTGCCTAACCGCTACGGCCGGATCCCCAGCAAGTTCTTCCCCGGCGAGCCCGCCTATGAGGGCTATAGCCGAAACCAGATCGCAGCAGGTTACGCGCTCGAGCACCGCTTCAACGATGTCTTCAGCTTCCGCCAGAATCTGCGGTTCACCGACCTCGAGTCGCGCTTCAGGACTGTCGCCGTGGCAAGCCTGGCCGCCGACCAGCRCACGCTCATGCGCCGCGTGACGGCGTCGAACGAGAAGGCCCGGACCTTCGGCATCGACAACCAGCTCCAGGCCGATTTCCGCACCGGTCCGCTGACTCACAAGGTCCTGCTCGGCGTCGACGGCTATTGGATGGACGGCACCGCCTTCACCGGCGCGGGTGGCACCGTCCAGACCCTCGATTGGGTCAACCCGGTCTATGGCCGCACGCCCTTTGCAACACCGGCCCTGCCCGGCACCACGCAGGAAACGACGCAGTTCGGCGTCTATCTCCAGGACCAGATCAAGCTCGACCGGCTCTCGCTCCTCATCGGCGGGCGCTTCGACAACGCCAGAAGCCGCACGCGCGCCCTCACCAATGGCGCACTGACGAAGCAGGACGACGACGCCACGACAGGCCGCGCCGCATTGATGTACAATTTCGACAATGGCCTGGCGCCCTATGCGAGCTATTCGACCTCGTTCGAACCGGTTGCGGGCACGACCTTTGGCGGCTCGCCCTTCAAACCGACCGATGGCGAGCAGTATGAGGTCGGCCTGAAATACGCGCCGCCCGGCTACGACGCCTTCATCCAGGCAGCCGTGTATCAACTGACCCAGAGCAATGTGCCGACGGCCGACCCCGCCAATGCGGGCTTCCAGATCCAGACGGGCGAGGTACGGGCGCGTGGTTTCGAGGTCGAGGGTCGGGCGAAGCTGTTCGACAGTCTCGAGCTGATCGCGGCCTATGCCTATACCGACGCCGAGGTGACGAAGAGCACCGGCGTCGACCTCGGCAAGAGGCCGACGGTGGTCCCCCGCAACATGGCTTCACTCTGGGGCCACTATACCTTCAAGACGGGCCTGTTTGCGGGCTTCGCCCTGGGCGGCGGCGTGCGTTATGTCGGCGAGGGCGCAGGTGATCCCGGCAACACCTTCAAGACGCCGGACTACACCCTGCTCGATGCGGCCATCAGCTATGATTTCGGTGTCCGGGCCCAGGCGCTGAAGGGCTGGAAGGTTCAGGTCAATGCCCAGAACCTGCTCGACAAGGACTATGTCGCGGGTTGCTACGCGCTGACCCAGTGCTCGTTCGGCCTTCGCCGAACGGTGCTTGCGACCCTGTCCTACAAATGGTGAGCCGCGACGGCATGGACGCCACGAGATTTCGCAACACAGCCGGCCCCGAGCTCCCGTCAGCGGAGCCCGCGACTCTGGCGCAGGCGCGTCAGCTGGACATCGTGGCAGGCCATGGCGAGATCTATCGGCTGCTGATCGCGATCCCGCCGGGTCCGGCACCGGCGGCCGGGTTTCCGGTGATCTATCTGGTCGACGGCAATGCTCTCTTTGCCACGGCCGTCGAGACGGCACAGCTCCAGGGTCGGCGGCAGGATGTGACAGGGGTCGACCCGGCGATCATCGTGGGCATCGGTTACCCCATCGACGCTCCGTTCGATGGTGCGCGCCGACAAGGCGATCTCCTGCCGGACGAGGGAGGTGCGGACCGGTTCCTCGACTTCATCGAGGAGAGCGTAAAGCCGGCGGTCGCAGCGCTCGCCGCCATCGACCCCAGCCGCCAGGCTCTGGTGGGGCATTCCTTCGGTGGCTTGTTCGCACTGCATGCGCTGTTCACGCGGCCTGAGCAGTTCAGGTCCTATGTCGCCGGCAGCCCTTCGATATGGTGGAACGATCGCGCGATCGAGGTCAGCGAGGCCAGTTTTGTCGCGCGCCGCCGCGATGGGCCCCTGCCGCGGCTGCTGATCACAGCTGGAGGCAGCGAGCAGGCACGCGACGCGCGCACCTCTCCGGAACGCGCTCAACGCCTGCATATGGCGCGCATGCTTGACAATGCTGCCGAAATGGCGCTGCGCCTGRCCTCGTCRCACCGCGTCGCGGTGGAGCATGTGATCTTCGACGGCGAGAACCACATCTCGGTCATCCCCGCGATGCTGGCCAGGGCGGTTTCGTTCGCGATCGCCGGCACCGCCGGCCGGGAGACGACGGCATGAGCCAGGTACGGATCTCGTCGCGCGAGCTGCGGCCATTTGCGTGGGTTCTGGGCCTCGTGCTGACGCTGTTTGCGTTGACGGCGGCCGGCCCGGYCCCGGCCGCTCCCGTGACGGTGACGGATGTGCTCGGTCGCACGGTGACCTTGCCGGGCCCGGCCAAGCGCATCGTGCTGGGGCAGGGTCGCCAGCTCAATGCGCTGGGGCTCATTCATCCCGACCCGATCAGCCTGCTTGTCGGCTGGGGCAATGACTTCCAGCGCCAGATGGGCGAGGCCTATGCGCTGTACCGCGCGCGGTTCCCCGCGATCGAGACGCTGCCGACTGTCGGAGACGGCACCGCAGACGGGTTTTCCTTCGAGAAGGCGGTCGAACTTGCCCCGGACCTGGTCGTTCTGAGCCTGTCGATCGCCGGCACGCGCCGCGGCCCTGGCGATCTCGTCGCGAAATTCGAGGCGGCGGGCATCCCGGTGATCGTGGTGGATTTCTTCCTGCAGCCGTTCCGCGACACGATGCCCAGCCTGCGCATCCTCGGCAAGGCGATCGGCAGGGAGGCTGCGGCCGAAGAGTTCGTCACCTTCTACCAAGACCGGAGACAGCGCATCGCCCAGCGGCTTGGTCCGGTTGAGCGACCGTCCGTCTTCATGCATGCGCATGCCGGAAGCGCCGAATGCTGCTTCTCGCCGGGAAAGGGTACCTTCGACGACTACATCACGGCCGCGGGCGGAAGAAATATCGCGGCAGCGTTGCTGCCGGGAGCGACAGGCCAGATCAGCCTCGAGCAGGTTCTCGCTGTTGACCCGGCGATCTATATCGCGACAGGCGGCACCCATCTCGCAAAGAGCGGCGGGCTGGTGCTGGGTCTGGGCGTTCCCGCCGAGGTCGCGTCGCGCAGCCTTGCAGCCCAGCTCGCTCGTCCCGGCCTCAAGGCATTGACGGCGGTGAGGAACGGCCAGGCCTATGGTCTCTGGCATCTGTTCAACGACACCCCCACCCATATCGCGGCGATCGAGGCGATGGCGAAGTGGTTCCATCCGCAGCTGTTCGCCGATATCGACCCGCAGGCGACTCTGGACGAGATCTCCCGGCGCTTCTCGGCGATCCCGCTACAGGGAACGTTCTGGCTCGAGCCGCAAAGCGGAAAGCCGCAAGACTTGGCAAGCCCGCCGGCAAAGCCATGAATTTCGCTGCAAATCCCGCCTCCCCCGCCGCTGCCCGCGAGGTTGCCCTGCCATGACCGCTCTCGTTGCCCACGCGCGGATCGCTCTGGCCGATCCGGACGCCGTCATCGCTCCGCTCTGCGAACATCTCGTCGAGCATGGGGCTGAGATCACACAGGAGGAGGGCGCGACGATCATTGCGCTGGGCAGCTATCGCGGCCGGCTGCAGTCCAGCGACGGGCATCTCGTCGTGCGCGCCGAGGCCCCCGATTTGGCGAGCCTGCAGGGCGCCAAACAGGCGATCGCGAGCCATATCATCGAGTTTGCGCCGCGCGGCGAGGCCGTTCCCCTGATCGCCTGGACGGGAGCGGGCAGCGGCGTGGCGATCCCATCGAGTTTTCGCATCCTGACTGTGACTGGCGTTCGGGATATCTCGCCGCATATGCGCCGGATCAGCTTCCAGGGCGACGACCTTGCCAGGTTCGACAGCCTGGAGGCACTGCATGTCAGGTTGTTCCTGCCGCCGCCTGATCTGGCCGAGCCGGAATGGCCGACATTCGGAGAGGATGGGATCTTGCGTCTGCCGGAAGCAAACAAGGCGCCGGCGGTGCGCAAATACACGATCCGAGAGATCGATACGGTCGCGGGAACGGTCGCGCTCGATTTCGTGCTGCACGAGGATGCCGGTCCCGGCGCAGCCTTCGCGGCGCGGGCCCGGCCGGGCGATCGCATCGGCATGGCAGGCCCCGGCGGACGTGGCTTGCGCGAGGCCGACTGGTATCTGTTCATGGGCGACGAGACCGCGCTGCCTGCGATCGGTCGCATGCTCGCCCACCTGCCACTAACGGCACGGGGCCTCGCTTTCATCGAAGTCACCGATGCCGGTGAAGAGCAGGCCCTGGTCTGCCCCGCCGGTGTGGAGATTCGCTGGCTGCATCGCCAGGGCGCCGAGGCCGGCACCACGACACTGCTCCAGGACGTCTTTGACGCTGTCCTGTGGCCTTCGGACGAGGCGACCGTCTATCTCTGGGCCGCGCTCGAACATGCCGGCTTCAAGGCCCTTCGCATGGCCGCCCGCAAGCGTCTGCGGCCCGAGCGCGATCATCATCTGATCGTCAGCTATTGGCGTCGCGGCATCAGCGAAGACCGGCAAGCCGACTGAATTTGCGGCACTACGCCGGGCCTGACCGCCCTCCGTTTCGGGGCGCGACGGGGCTCGGGCCGCCAGCGGGTGATCGAACTCTCGCGGCCGCCTTCTCCACTCATCCGGCGGCCGGCGGGGTACCGTGCGTGTGGAAGCTCTCGATCGTCTTCAGCCCCCACGCCTGCCCCTTCTTCCGCTCGGTTTCGGTCCACGTCACCGTCTGCCAGTCCGGATCGAGAATGAGGCGTGCGCCGGCATTGGCGATCTCGATGCGATTGCCGGCGGGCTCGTAGACATAGAGAAAAAAGGTCTGCTGAACCGCGTGCTTATGGGGCCCGGTCTCGATGTGAATGCCGTTCTCGAGAAAGATGTCGGCGGCTTCGAGAATGTGTTCGCGCTGGTCGGCCGCATAGGTGAGGTGGTGGAAGCGCCCGAGAGCCGCGGTGTGGTCGCGCGTATAGGCGATGTCGTAGCTCTTGTTGTTGACGGTGAACCAGCAGCCGCCAACCTCGCCGGAATCGAGCACGATCTGTTCCGTGATGCGGCTGCCCAGGGCCTTCGGCATGAAATCGCGGATCACCGCGACGTCCTGCGCCAGCAGATTGAGATGGTCGAGACGGCGTACAGCACAGCCGCGACCGTGATTGCGTTGCGCCTGGTTCTTCAGCGCCGGCCGTTCGTGCGGCGGCGCCGCGTATTTTTGGGTGTCGAAATAGATCTCGAACACATGATTGTCGGGATCGCGGAACCGGTAGGCCTTGCCATGGCCGAGATCGCCGTCGTTCCAGCCGATGCCGGCCCCCATGGCCTCGATCGCGTTGACCCGGCGCATCAGGCCAGTCTCGCTTGTCGCCCGATAGCCGATATGGCCGACCCCCGTCGTGGTCGAGGCCGTGAGTTTCAGCGTGTGGAACTCATAGTCGTCCCAGGCGCGCAGATAGACGCTGTCGCCCTCCCGTCCGCTCTCGGTCAGCCCGAGGATATTGACGAAGAAGTCGAGGCTGGCCTCCGGCTTGTTCGTGAACAGCTCGACATGGGCGAGATGAGCGATATCGAAACAGGGTTCCTGGCTCATCCCCACACCTCCTGCGCCACCTCGACGATGCGCGCCAGCTTGGCCCATTGCTCGTCCTCCGCCAGCACATTGCCCTCTTCGGTGGAGGCGAAGCCGCATTGGGGCGAGAGGCAGAGCTGATCCAGGGGCGCGAAGGCCGAGGCCTGCTCGATCCGCCGCTTCAGGTTGTCCTTGCTCTCGACGCTGCCGAACTTCGAGGTGACGAGGCCCAGCACGACCTGCTTGCCCTTCGGCAGGAAGCGCAGCGGCTCGAAGCCGCCGKAGCGGTCATCGTCCCATTCCATGAAATAGCCGTCGACATTGATCTGGTTGAAGACCATGTCGGCGACGGGCTCATAGCCGCCGGAGGCGATGAAGGTCGATTTGAAGTTGCCGCGGCAGGTATGAGTGGTGATCGTCATGTCCGCCGGCTTGGCCGCCGTCGCCGTGTTGATGACGTCGCGATAGATATGGATCAGCTTGTCGGGGTCATCGCCACGATCGACCAGCATCTGGCGCTGCTCGGGATCGCAGAAATAGGAGAGGCTGGTATCGTCGAGCTGCAGGTAGCGGCAGCCGGCGTCGTAAAAGGCCTTCACCGCCTTGGCGTAGGCCTTGCCGAGATCGGTGTAGTAATCCTCCATCCTGAAATAGGCGGAGATATCGACGGCTTTCCGGCCGCCGCGATAGTGCAGCATGCTCGGGCTCGGGATCGTCATTTTCGGCACGCGATCGGTGACGGAGGCAAGAAACCTGAAATGGGCGAGATGCGGGTGGTCGTCGGGGAAATCGAGTTTGCCGGTCACGCGAAGGCCGCGGGCCTTGGTCGCGACGCCCTTGAACTGGATGCCTGAATCCGAGTCGTATCCCTGCACGCCGGAGAGATTCTCCAGGAAATCGAAATGCCAGAAGGCGCGGCGGAACTCGCCGTCCGTGACCGCCTGGAGCCCCACCTCCTCCTGCTTCTTCACCAGCGCCCTGATCTCGGCATCCTCGATCGCCGTCAGATCGGCGGCGGAGATTTCGCCGGTCACGAGCTTGGCGCGCGCGTCCTTGACGCGTGCGCTGCGCAACAGGCTTCCAACCATATCGGCTCGGAACGGCGGCTTGTGTCGGAGGGGCATGCGGTTTCCYTCCCTGATCATGGTCTTCTAGGCAGCGGCGCTGAGGCCGAGATGGCGCTCCAGCCGCGCCGGTTCGCGCAGCAGCGCGGCACTGTCGTCGGCGAGCACGACACGACCGCGCTCCAGCACGATCGCGGTGTCGGTCAGCTCCAGAATTGTCCTGGCATGCTGTTCGATGACGATGGCTGCCAGCCCTTCGTCCCGGAACAGCGTCTTCAACGCCGCGAGCAGTTCCTCGACGATGATCGGCGCCAGCCCCTCGGTCGGTTCGTCCAGAAGCAGCAGCCTGGGATTGAGCATCAGGGCGCGGCCAATGGCCAGCATCTGCTGTTCGCCGCCGGAGAGCTGGTTGCCAAGATTGCTCTTGCGTTCGGCGAGGCGCGGAAACATCCGGAAGACGCGTTCCGTCGTCCATGGGCCGGGGCGCGCAACCGCAGTCAGGTTCTCGACAACGGTCAGCGACTTGAAGATGTTGCGCTCCTGCGGCACCCAGCCGATGCCGGCATGGGCACGCTGCTCGGGCGTAGCCGTGGAGATGTCGACATCGGCAAGCGTGATCCGCCCGGCTCGCCGACGCGTCACGCCGATGATCGTGTTGACCAGCGTCGTCTTGCCGACGCCGTTGCGGCCCAGCAAGGCGAGCGAGCGCCCCTCGTCGAGCGAGAGCGCGACATCGAACAGGACGAGAGCGTCGCCGTAGCCGGCGTTCAGGCCTTCGATCCGCAGGAGCTCAGACATGGGCGGCCTCGCCGAGATAGGCCTGCTTGACGGCGGGGTCGCGCGCGACCACCGCAGGTTCGCCTTCCGTCAGCACGCGGCCATTGACGAGAACGGTGATCCGGGTCGCGAACCGGAAGATGATGTCCATGTCGTGTTCGATCAGCAGCACCGAGACATCGTCCGGCAATGCTGCGACCGTCTCCAGCAATTCGCGCCTCTCGGCTTCGGGAACGCCGGCGGCGGGCTCGTCGAGCAGGAGCACGCTCGGCCTGGCCGCAAAGGCCGCGGCGATCTCGATCTGGCGCTGCTTGCCATAGGGCAATGTCGCGATGCGCTGATCCATGATGTCCTCGAGCTTGAAGCGGGCGAGGATATCGGCCGTCTCGGCGATGGCCTCGTCATCGGCGTCGAGCCTTTGGAAAAGCCGCATGCCCCGGCCGAGCCGCTCTGCGGTGACGAGAGAGATCATCTCGAGCGGCGTCATTGTGCCGAAGAGCTGATTGATCTGGAAGGTTCGGGCGACACCGCGCTTGACCCGCGCCTCTCGCGACAGGCCGGTAATGTCCTGCCCCATCAGGCTCACACGCCCCGATGTCGGCCGCAGAACCCCTGTGAGCAGATTGACGAAGGTCGTCTTGCCCGCGCCGTTCGGGCCGATCAGCGCGTGGCGCGCGCCCTTTTCCAGCGAGAACGTCACGTCGTCGGTCGCAGTGATGCCGCCGAAGGTCTTGACGAGATCGAAGGTCTGCAGGACGGCGCTCACGACGAGGCCCCACGTTTCGGAAACCGCGCGACCAGCGCCTTGATCGCGCCATGGATCAGTTCACGACCACCAAGGACGAAGAGGACGAGGAAAAGCCCGATCCAGAACATCCAGTATTGCGGGGTGAAGGTCGCGATGGCGTCCTGCAGGAACTTGAACGCGATCGCACCGATCAGGCCGCCATAGAGATAGCCGGTCCCGCCGATGATCAGCACCAGCATCAGGTCGGCTGAACGGTGGAAGTCGAACACGTCCAGGGAGACGAATTGCGTGGTTTGGGCGAGCAATGCGCCCGCAGCCCCGGCATAGGCCGCCGACAAGGCATAGATGGCCGCAAGGCGCCAAGGGACAGGCACGCCGGATGCGGCGGCGCGCAGTTGATTGTCGCGGATGCCGCGAAGGGACAAGCCGAACGGCGAATTCACGATGCGCCGCGCGATCAGGAACAGGATGAACAGCACCGACAGCGAATAGAGGTAGGCCGTGCGGCCGAAGATATCGAAATCGAACGTCCCGAAGACCGGCGCCATCGTGATGCCCTGCAGGCCGTCGGCGCCACCGGTGAGCCATGCCAGCGAGTTTGCAACCTCGTAGAGGATCAATGCCACGCCGAGCGTGATCATGAGGCGGGTCAGATCCGTGCCGCGCAGGACGAGCGGACTGGTGAGCAGCCCGAGCAGCGCGGATGTCGCCATGCCGAATGCCAGGCCGGCCAGTGGATCGGCCGTGACATACTTGGCCAACAGCCCGGCCGAATAAGCCCCCATCCCCAGGAAGGCGGCGTGCCCCAGCGATACGATCCCGGCATAGCCGAGGATCAGATCGAGCGAGAGGGCGAACAGGGCAAGGATCGCGATCTCGTTGAGGATCAGAAAGCGCGTTGGAAACAGCACGAAGGACGCTGCGGCGAAGAGCCAGAATGCCAGTTCGCCTGGGTGCCAGCGCCGGGCGCGGTGCAGCGAGTGCCTGACGCGCTGTTCGAGAACCGTCCCGCTCATGTGCGAGCCCTCGCGAACAGGCCCTCGGGGCGAAGCAGCAGCAGGMTGACCATCAGCGCGTAGATGATGAAGGCTCCGGCCTGCGGGACCAGATATTTGCCCATCACATCGGCAACGCCGAGCAGCATGGCCGCGAGGAAGGGGCCGGTGATCGTCGAGGTGCCGCCGACCGTGACGACGATCAGGAAGTAGATCATGAATTTCAGCGGGAAGGTCGGATCGAGCCCCATGAGCTCGATCCCGAGCGCGCCGCCGAGCCCCGCCAGTCCGGAACCGAGCGCAAAGGTCAGGGCGAACAACCGGTTCACAGGAATGCCCAGGCCACGCGCGACGCGGGCATCGTCCACGGCGGCCCGCAGCCGGCTGCCGAAACGTGTTTTTGCAAAGCCCCATTGCAGGGCGACCGCAAGCAGCCCGCAGATCCCGATCACGAACAGGCGGTAATAGCCGATGCCGATACCGAGCACGTAGAAACGCCCCTGAAGCCAGGGCGGCAGCTGGATGATCTGCTGGCTCGAGCCGAGCAGCCAGTCGGTGCCCGCAACCGCCATGAAGACGAGACCGATCGAGAACATCACCTGATCGAGATGGCTCTTGGCATACATCGGTCGATAGACGAGCCGCTCGAGCACGATCCCCGCCAGCGCAGCGGCAAGGAAGGCGGCCGGAAGTGAAGCCAGGAACGGCAGGCCCAGCCGCTGCATCAGCAGCACGGTCACATAGCCGCCGAGCATGGCGAAGGCGCCATGGGCGAGATTGACGAAATTCATCAATCCCATCGTCACGGAAAGCCCGCAAGCGAGGACGAACAGCACCATCCCATAGGCGATGCCATCGAACAGGATGGTGAGCATGGCGTCGGTCCGGCCGCGTCAGACCGCCTATTTGCGCGCCTTCACGGGATCCTTGACCTGCGGGATCGTGGCAAACTCGACGTTGAACAGGTCGGAACCGACCTTCTCGGTGCGGCGGACATAGATGTTCTGGATGATGTCGCGCGTCGCCGGATCGATCGTGATCGGTCCGCGCGGGCTCTCCCAGGACGCGCCCTTCATCGCCGCGATGAGCTTTTCGCCGCCAGCGTCGCCATTTGTCGCCTTGAGCGCCTCGGCGATCAACCGCATGCCGTCATATCCGCCGACGGCCATGAAGTTCGGACGCACGCCTGGATTGGCGGCCTCGAACGCCTTCACGAAGGCCTGGTTGGCTGCGCTGTCGTGCTTGGCCGAATAATGATGCGTGGTGATGGCGCCGATCGCGACGTCCCCCATACCGTTGAGGATATCGTCATCGACCACGTCGCCTGGGCCGATCAGCTTGACGCCGGCCTTGTCGAGGCCGCGCTCGACGAACTGCTTCATGAACTGCGCGCCGATGCCCGACGGAACGAACACGAACAGGGCATCGGGCTTTGCCTCGGAGACGCGTTGCAGGAACGGCGCGAAATCCGGGTTGCGCAACGGCACGCGCACGCTTTCGACCGTGCCGCCGGCGGCCTTGAACTTGTTGGCGAAGGAGGTCTCGGCGTCGATCCCGGGGCCGTAATCGGTCACGACGGTGAAGACGCGCTTGATGCCGTTCGACCAGGCCCAGTCCGCCATCGGCTCGGACGCCTGCGGCAGGGTGAACGAGGTGCGCACGATGAAGGGCGAGGCCTCGGTGATCGACGCCGTCGCAGCCGCCATCACGATCTGCGGGATCTTGGCCTGGGTCGCGATCGGGGCCGTCGCCATGGCGAGCGGCGTCAGGCCGAAGCCAGCCAGAACCGCCACCTTGTCGTTGACCACGAGTTCCTGTGCGATCCGGCGCGTCGCATCGGCGTTGCCGGTATCGTCCTTGAGAATGACCTCCAGGCGCTTTCCGCCATGCATCGCGCCGTTCTGAGCCAGGAAGAGCTTCACGGCCGCTTCGATCTGGCGTCCCGTCGATGCGAAGGGGCCAGTCATCGGCAGGATCAGCCCGACCTTGACCACCTCCTGGGCCTGCGCCGTGGAGCCCAGTGTCGCCGCGAGCGCACCTGCCATGAAGGCCTTCAGAACCGTCCTGCGGAATGTCATCGTGATACCCCTCCCTGGGTCTGGCTCTTGTTTCCGAGCCGCCTTTTAGTTGTCGTCGCGATAGACGAGCCCGGCTTTCGCGAGCCCATCGCGCATTCCATACATGTCGAGCCCGAGCTCGCCGGCGGAGAGCCGGCGGCGCTTCTCATCTTCATTCGCTTCCCGCGCCCGCGCCGCGGCGGCAACCCTCTCCGCTTCGAGCCGTGCAACCACCACCACGCCATCATCGTCGGCGACGATCACGTCGCCAGGATTGATCATCGCACCGGCACAGACCACCGGCACGTTCACCGATCCGAGCGTCGCCTTGACGGTCCCCTTGGCCGAGATCGCGCGCGACCACACCGGGAACCCCATCTCCGTCAGGATGCGCACATCACGCACTCCGGCATCGATGACGAGGCCGATGCCGCCGCGCGCCCTGAGGGAGGTCGCGAGAAGGTCGCCGAACATGCCGTCAGTGTTATCTGCCGTGCAGGCGACCACAAGTACGTCGCCTGGCATGACCTGCTCGATCGCGACATGGATCATCCAGTTGTCGCCGGGCTGGGCGAGGACGGTGACGGCCCCACCGGCGATCGAGGCGCCGGCATAGATCGGGCGCATATAGGGCTTCATCAGGCCCGTCCGGCCCATGGCCTCATGGGTGGTCGAGACGCCAAGTTCCTGGAATGCCGCCATATCGGCGCTTGCAGCCCGTTTCTTCGTGCGGACGACGACGCCGGTCATGCCAGGGACTCCAGGGCTTCGGGGAACAGGCGCTGGTAGGCTTCACCGTAAGTCATCGCCTTGCCGGAGTTGCGCCCACCCTGCATGCCGCGGTTCAGCGCCACTCGGGTGTAATACTCCCAGAGATGCTTCTGCGCGGCCAGGATTTCGAATGCCTTGCGCTTCGTCTCCCAGACCTCGTCGATGTTGAGGATCAGGTTCGGCTTGAAGTTGCACTGCTCGGGCTGGTGCGGCTCGAACAGGAAGACCGGCGGCGCGGCATAGGGGCGTGCGGGGTCCGGCTTATGGCCGGCGGCCTGCGCGATGATCCGCGCTTCCTGCGCGAAGCGTGCTGCTTCGGGATGGTCGACATTGTAGGGGTCTTCAAGCGCATGGGTCAGCACGAAGCTGGGAGTGAGCTCATGGAAGAGGTCGATCGCCCGGTCGAGCATCGGCCCTGTCGTGCGCAGCGGATAGTCGCCGGCATCCATGAATTCGATCTCGGCCCCGAGGACCGCGGCGGCGCGCTCGGCTTCGTCGCGACGCTGCGCCTTGACGTCCTCCACCCGCACACCCGCCTGCTTCCAGGCGAACTGGCTTTCGCCGCGCTCGCCATAGGCCAGGCACAGGATCTTTACCCGCATGCCCTGCCTGGCGTGCAAGGCGATGGCACCGCCCGCACGCCAGACAAAATCGCCGGGGTGGGCGGTAATCACCAGACCCGTCTTCTGCAGGCTCGCCATTGAGCTGTAATCCTCTCTTCTCGGTCCTATTCGGGGGCACGACGTGCTTCGTCGCCGCTGCGCGCGAGCGCATGCGGTGGCACGTAGGCCTGGCCATCCATCAGAATGCGCGCGGTGCGCAGCAGGCCGGCGCGCTCGATGACGGGGCGCTCCGGCGTGCCACCCACGATGAGCTTCACCGTGAATTCCCCGGTCGGATGTTCGACGGAAATCGCGCGTTCGCGACCGGTAGGCATCGCGGCGACCGAAGCTGCCGGCGACCCCGGCAGGGCTGCGGCTGTCGCCACCGTCACCGCGGCAAAGACACCGATCGAAGCGTGGCACTCATGCGGGATGAAGCTGCGCGTCGCGATCGATCCTGCAACGGGCCGCGCGACAAGGGCGATCTTCGGGACCACCATCTTTGCCACATCGCCGAGATTCATCAGAGGTCCGGCCGCGAGGCGTATGCGCTCGATGCGCTGCTTCAGCTCCGTATCCTCTTGCAGCGCTTCGCGGGTTTCGTGGCCCGTGCGTCCAACATCGACCGCCCGGAGAACGATGACCGGCATGCCGTTATCGATCAGGGTACATTCGACACCGTCGATGATGTCGACCGGATTTCCCGTCGGCAACAGCGCGCCACAGACGGAGCCTTCCGTGCCGAGGAAGCTGATGTCGATGGGTGCGGAGGTTCCGGGCACCCCATCGATGCGGGCATCGCCCTCGACGCCTGCCTGACCGGCGTCGGTCCGCATCGCGAGATCGGCGATGGTGCCGGTGTTCAGCGTCCGGACCCGCACCGTCGTGCTGGCGCCCTCTGTTCGAACGAGGCCCCGCGCCAGCGCGAAGGGGCCGATACCGGCAAGGATGTTGCCGCAATTCGGCGTGGTGTCGACCGACGCGGTCTCGATGCCGACCTGCGCAAACAGGAAATCCACGTCGCAGCCTGGCTCGCTCGAGCGCGAAACGATCGCGACCTTGCTCGTCAACGGGTGAGCCCCACCAAGCCCGTCGACCTGACGCTTGTCGGGCGAGCCCATCACCGCGAGCAGGAACGCGTCACGCGCGCCCGTACCAACCGGCAGATCCTCGGCGAGGAAATAGGCGCCCTTCGACGTACCGCCCSGGATCAGCATGCATGGCACGGCAATCTGCGACATCGCTCAGCCCCCGCCCGTGATGCTGGCACGTGTGATGATATCGCGCCACAGCGTCCCCTCCGAGGCGATCAGCCGCCCGAAGCCTTCCGGCGTCTCGCGGCGTGCGATCGCGCCGTCGCGATCGAGCGCCGCGACAAATTCGGGCTGGTCGAGCAGCGCGTTGATCTCGCGGTTGAGGCGCTCGACAATTGCGGCCGGCGTGTGCGCGGGGGCAACGATGCCATACCACTGCACGGCTTCGAAACCCGGCAGCCCGCTTTCGGCGATGGTCGGGAGCTGAGGGGCAAAAGAGGTGCGCTCGGAGCTGGCGACGCCGAGCGCTCGCAACTGGCCCGCTGCGGCGAGCGGCAGAACCGCCGGACCGCCAGTCAGCGTGAATTGCACGGAACCGGCGACGAGATCCGTCACCGACGGTGCGGTGCCGCGATAGGGCACATGAATCGCCTCGAAACCGGCCCGATGCGCGAGATAGGCACCGGCAATATGCGCCGCGCTGCCTTGTCCGCCGGAGCTGTAGTTCAGCTTGCCCGGATTGGCCTTGGCATAGGCCACGAACTCCTGAAACGAGTTCGCCGGCAGGCTGGGATTGATGACGAGGATGTTCGGCACCATGGCGACCAGGGCCACCGGCTGGAAGTCCTTGACCGGATCATAGGGTACGTTGGGATAGAGCGCCGGGTTGAAGGCAAGCGTGCCGATATGCCCCATCATCAACGTATGGCCATCCGGATCGGACTTCGCGACCTGGCTCGCCGCGATCATGCCGCCGGCGCCGGGGCGGTTCTCGATGACGAAGCCCTTGCCGGGGATCGTGCGTTCCAATCGGTTGGCAATCAGACGCGCGAGGAGGTCGGTGCTGCCGCCAGGGGTGAACGGCACCACGAGCCGAATGATCTGCGTCGGCCACGCCGGCTGGACCTGCGCACGCGCCGCGTGCCCGAGGCCGGCCAGACCCAGCCCGGCAAGGAGTGATCGGCGGTCGATGTTCATCACGCGCCACGCCCTTGCCGCGCGCCGTACCCGGCCGCCTCGCCAAATCCGATGAACGCGATCGTCGCTGCTTTGGAGCCAGGCATGGGTCGTCCCTTGCTTGTGCGTTTCCTTGTCCCGCGAGGACCCTGACCCCAAGCTATTCTGCCATCAAATGAGAAGAATGCAGCGATTGATTACTTTCATGCATCTTTATCCGAGACACTGTTTCTCAGCGCCTCGCTGACCAGCGCCAGGAGGTCGCGCGCCGCCGGCCGCAGCAGCATATTCTTGCGGGTGACGATGCCGAGAGTGCGGCTGATGCTCGGTGAACGCAGCGGGATCGCAACCAATTCGCCGGCATCGACAGAGTCGAGCGCGAGCTGCGGCACGATCGCGTACCCGATCGCGGAACGGACAAGACTCACTGCGGTAATGACGCGCTGGACCTCGTAGCGCCAGGTCAGGGCCTCGCGCCGCGCACCCAGCGCATCGTCGATCAGGACGCGGTTTCCGGTCTCGGCACTGATCCGCACGAGCGGCAGCCCCTGCAACTGCGCCCAGGTCAGCGAGTCCGATCGCGCGAGCGGCATGCTGCGGTGACTGACGAGCACGAACGGCTCCTTGACCACCGGTTTGAGCTCGAGGTCCCAGCGATTGGCGGCGACGATGGTCACGCCGAATTCAGCCTGGCCCGACTGCACCTTGTCGGCGATCTCCGAAGCCGAGTTGTCGTGCACCCGGACGCGCACCGCCGGATATCGTCTGGCGAACTCTGCGATCACCGACGGCATGCAGTGGACCGCGACGGTTGGCAGACAGCCGACCGCAACCTCTTCCTCGGCATCCGCGGCATCGACCCGCGCCTCATCGATGGCCGCACCAAGCTCTTCAAAGATCTTGCGGGCGCGCGGCAGGAGCGCCGACCCCGCCGGGGTCAACGAGACCTGGCGCGTGGTGCGCAAGAGCAGCGTCGTTCCGAGGGATTCCTCGAGCTTCCGGATCCGATGGCTCAGCGCGGTCTGGGAGAGATTAAGATGCGAGGCCGCGGCATGAAAACTGCCCCGCTCGGCGATACTGACGAAGGCCTGCAGGCCCAGAACGTCGACCCTCACCCGCAAGATCCTCCAACCCGGTCCAATCGACGTCAGCACGACCTCAGGGTCGCATCAACCATGCGCAGTGAACCGGCATCAGACTCGTCGACCTACGCCGGCAGAGGCGAGTTCAGATCGGCAGAATCGAAAGACCGGCACGGCTCCAGCATCGCCGGGAGCGGTGACCGCTGACAACAGCCTCCAAAGCAATGGCTCCATTTTCGCCGGATCACCCATGTCGGCCTTACGGCAGAAGGAAGAAGCCGACTGTTGGTCCGGTTCTCCGGATTTGGAGAACAACCACGAAAGGCCGCGGCCCGGCGAACCGCATGCTTCTGCTGCAGCCCCCATAGCCGGGAAACGGCCTCGACCGGTCGCCGACATTGCCGGAAGACCAGTTCAACCCCGCAATCCCTGCATGCTCGTGCTGGAGCTGGAGGGGGAATGACGAGTGGCGACGCGACGGGAGATCTGCCTTGAAGCTGCCGGTATGGGCGAGCGCCTTGAGCGCGACTCTCCTTGTGCAAGTCATCAGCTCATTTGCCGCCGCGGCGATTCCTCTCCTGGGTCCGATTCTGACGCAACGCTGGGGCATGACGCCAGAAAGCATCGGCTATGTTTCGGCGGTCGTTTCGGTCGGCATATGCTGGTTCCTGGCGTGCGGCGGCCCGATGCTCGATCATCACGGCCCGATCCGAGCCTTGCAGCTCGGCCTGATCTTCGTCGCGGTGGGTCTCCTGCTCCTGTCGCAGTCCTTCGGCCTCGTCGGCCTTGTCGGTGCGCTCCTTGTGGGCCTGGGCCTGGCGCCCAATACGCCAGCTGGCAGCCAGTTGCTGATGCGCACGGCGCCGCCCAGGCACCGCACACTTGTGTTTTCGATCAAGCAGGCGGGCGTGCCTCTGGGCGGCACGATAGCCGGTCTCGTTGTCGCGCCTCTGGTCCTGGGGCTCGGCTTCGTCGGTGCGGTCTGGACGATTGTCGCGATCATCCTTCTCTGCATCGTGCTGGTTCAGCCCTTTCAAAGAAGTCTTGATGCCGAGAAGGGCCCACGGAACCGGGCCTGGGCCCGGCTGTTCCTCTCGCCGTCTTCGCTCAGCCGATCGGCCCGGGTTCTGAACTCGCACCCGTCCTTGCCGATGCTCACCGCGCTGGGTGTGTCGTTTTCCATAACGCAGGCCAGCATCACGGCCTTCACGGCAACCTACATGGTCACGCAGCACGGAAAGACCCTGGCGCAGGCCGGCCACTACATCGCCGTCTTGCTTGCAGCGAGCACGGTCGCGCGCATCTTCTTCGGATGGCTGGCGGATCRCATGGGCGGCGGGCTCCTGCTTCTCTCGCTTCTGGCCTTGGGCGCAGGCTCCGCGATCATGCTGCTTGTCTCTTCGACAACCGCCAGTCCCTGGATGGTCTATGGCTGCATGGCACTGGTCGGAGCCACCTCGATGGGGTGGAACGGTGTCCACATGGCCGAACTTGCGCGGGTCGCGCCGCCCACTCTGATTGGCGACGTAACGTCGGGCGCAAGCCTGTTCGGCTTCGTCGGCTCGATATGCGGGCCGTTGGTGTTTGCCATTGTCGCCAGCCGCACAGGAAGCTTTGAATGGCCTTTCCTGCTCGTCGCTGGCCAGCTGGCGGCATTCGGCTTGTTCGCTCTTGGGAAACAGTTCAAACGCCCCGCTTGAGGAGGCGCGTGCTCATTCCAACACTGCGGAAGCAAGGAAATCCGCAGCCATGGCTCACCTGCCGGCACCGGGCTTGCGTCTCAGGCTCAGGAAACGAAGTGCCAGCGGCGGCAAAGGGTCTTCAGGCTCGCTTGGCCGGCCATTCCGTCCCAAGAGAACCAAATCAGCTGCTCCCGAGAACGAGCGGACGGTGCGAACCGGCCGCCCGCTCGTGATTACTGCAAAGGAAGGAATGCCCAGGGCGACCTGGGTGTCCCAGGGGTATCCGTCCGATCAGATCTCGCGCACGGATCCGCGCACTGCTTCCAATGTGGCCTCGACGATTGCCGCATCGTGCTCCGACGAGACGAACCAGGCACCACGCTCCAGCACGCGAACGCCGCGTTTCAACAGCGCGAGCGCGAAACGGCTATAGGCCGCCTTGTCGGAGGCCGCGACCTCCCGGTAGTTGCGGGCCGGCGCGTCCAGCCCGAACGCAATGTGGAACATCAGTGGAAAGCCCGCGACCTGCGCCTTGATGCCCGCCTGAGCCAGGATCTCACGGATACCGTCCTGAAGGCGCTGGCCGTGAGCCGAGCTGCGCTCGTAATGCTCCGGCGTTAGCCCCTGCTGCGTCGCGACCATCGCCGCCATCGCGATCGGCTGCGCATTGAAGGTGCCGCCATGGAGCACACCATCCGCGAACATATCGATCAGCTCGCCCCGTCCCGCGATCGCTGCGACGGGAAAACCGTTGGCAATCGCCTTCGCCAGGATCGTCAGGTCCGGCGTGACGCCGAAGCGCTCCTGGGCACCACCGCGGCCGAGGCGGAAGCCGGTGATCACCTCGTCGAAGATCAGCAGGGCGCCATGGGCGCGACAGGTCGCGAGCGCACCTTCCAGATAGCCCGGTAGCGGCGCGATGGCGCCCTGGTTGCACATGGCCGGCTCCATCATCACCGCCGCGACGTCGCCGCGGGCAAGGCGAGTCTCGAGAGCAGCGAGGTCATTCCAGCCGAGGATCGACAGACCGTCGCCCGCGCTTGGGTCCTGCCCCCGGCTCCCGGCGACGGGCGTGGGCGCGTCGCTCGGACCAGCCGCATTGAGACCCGGCGCCGTTGACCACAGGACGTTGTCGAACCAGCCGTGATAATGCCCTTCGAACTTGACGATGGTGCGCCGCCCCGTCGCCGCACGGGCGAGGCGGATCGCGGCCTGCGCCACCTCGGAGCCCGAGGAACCGAAGCGAAGCCGCTCGGCACTGGGAACGCGCTCGCAGATCAGCTTCGCCGCCTCGTGCTCGATCGGTGCCTGGCCGGCAAACAGGATGCCACGCTCCGCCTGGCGCTGCACCGCCTCGATGACCCTGGCCGGGGTGTGGCCGAGCACCGTTGCCCCCATTCCGCAGTAATAATCGATGATGCGGTTGCCATCGACATCGATGAGATAGGCCCCTTCGCCTCGCTCGAAGACGAGTGGGCCCGGCGCCATGCCTAGTCTGAAGTTGCTGTTCACGCCGCCAGCGATGTAGCGCGCATTCGCAGCGATCTGCCGCGCCGATTCCTCAAAACGCAGTGTTGCTGCTGGTCCGCTTCCGTTCGCTCGCACGTGCCTGTTCTCCACTGCCGGTATTTTAAGCAGACCAGAGCCCTCATCCCATGTAAAGGAACAGGGGTTTCGTCTTGCGGAATTCAGAGGGACCCGCTATGCGAAGTCTCGCGACAGCGAGGATGCGGGGCGACCATGCCGAAGAAATCGGGCAACCCTTACGTCGTGCAGCCCGTGATGAAGGCGCTCAAGGTGCTGGAATTCGTCGCGCGCCATGGTCACGAGATCGCGCTCACGACCGTCGGACGTGAGCTGCGGATTCCGAAGACGACGACCTTCCGCTACCTGCAAACGCTGACGGAAGCCGGTTTCGTCAGCCACAACCGCGAGACCGACAAATACAATCTCGGGCCGCTGCTGCGCTCGATCGCGCGTGCCGATGCGAGCTTCAGCAAGATCCGTCAACTCGCACGCCCGGCGATGGTCGAACTGATGAACGAGTTCAATGAAACCGTGAATCTCGCGGTGAAGGGCAACGGCACGATCGTCTATATCGACCTCATCGAGGCCAATCGCTCGCTGCGCATGCAGGCGCGGATCGGCGACAGCCATCCGATGCATTCCACCGCGCTGGGCAAGGCGATCCTGGCCTTCCTCCCCGAAGCGGAAAAGCTGCGCCAGCTCGACCTGCCCTTGACCGAGCGAACCGGACGCACGCTGCTCGAGCGCGAAGAGATCGAGCGCCAGCTTCGACAGGTCGCAAAGCTCGGTTACGCGACGGAAATCGGCGAGAACGAAGACGGGGCGATGTGCGTCGGCGTGCCGATCTTCGACGACAATCATTACCCGGTGGCTGCCCTCAGTATCTCGGCGCCGTTGATGCGAATGCCGCGGCCACTCGCCACGAAGGCGGGAATGCGGCTGCGCGAGGTCGCCGCGCATATCTCGAGCCATCTCGGCTCGCAGGACCCCATCGTTTCCGCCTGACAGGCATGGCCAGCGCGAGCCCTGCACATGCAGGCCCGTGCGGGACCTCGCGCTGCGGAGCGGTGTCAATGATATTCGATGCGTGGATCGATCCACGCATAGAGCAGGTCGATGATCAGGTTGACCAGCATATAGCCGACGAGGATCACCATGATGCAGCCCTGGATCAACGGGTAATCGCGGGTGCTGATCGCCTGGRTGACCAGACGTCCGAGCCCCGGATAGGTGAAGACGGCTTCCGTCACCACCGCACCGCCGATGAAATTCGCCATCATCAAACCGACGATCGTGACGAAGGGCAGCAACGCGTTGCGCATGATGTGCAGGCCGACGACGCGGCTTTCCGGCAAACCCTTGGCCCGCGCCGTGCGGACATAATCCTGCTTCGCTTCGCCGATCAGCGACGCGCGCAGGAACCTCGCGAAGATGCCGGAGACATAGATGCCCAGTGTCAGCGCCGGCAGCATGAGACTGCGTAACGCATCCACCGGCGCCTCCCAGAACGGCACGTAGCGCGAGGCGGACGGCAACCAGCGGAGCTCGACGGCGAAGAGCAGGATCAGCAGGATGCCGAGCCAGAAGGTCGGCACACCCAGCGCCAGCGCGCTCCACCCGCTCAGCAGGCGGTCGAGCCAGGAATTGGGGCGCACGGCGCTGGCAATTGCGACGGGTATGCCGACGGCCAACGCCACCAGGATCGCGGCGACCGCCAGTTGCAGCGTTGCTGGCAGCCTCTCTCCGATCAACGCCAGGACGGGCTGGCGGCTGTGGAGCGAGAGACCGAAATCGCCGCGCACGGCCTGGCCGAGCCAGTCGAGATACTGGACCAGCATCGGTCGATCGAGGCCATAGCGCGCGATCGTGGCCGCGATCTCCTCCGGAGAGGCGTTCTCACCAACGAGCACCGCCACGGGGCCGCCCGGCACCGCGTAGATCATCGCGAAGATCGCGAAGGATGCGAGAAAGAGCACCGGCAGCATCTGAAACAGGCGGCGCAGCAGATAGCTCGTCATCGCCCCCTGCGCTCCGGCACACCGGGATCATGCCTGTCGAGCAGCGCGGTCAGGGCACGGCCAATCGTATCGAAGGAGAGGATCGTCAGCGTCAGCACGAGACCGGGCAGCACGGCGTAGGTCGGCGCCTCGTGCAGATAGGATTTCCCCGTTCGCAGCATTTCGCCCCAGCTCGGCGTCGGCGGCGGCACGCCGACGCCGAGAAAGGCGAGTGCAGCCTCCAGCAGGATCGCGACCGAGGCGAGCACGATCGCCTGCACGACGAGCGGGCTCAGCGCGTTGGGCAGAATGGTGCGGAACATGATGTAGGACGAGCCGCCGCCGAAGCTGCGCACCGCCGTGACGAAATCGAGCTGGCGCAAGGCCATGACCTGCGCTCGCGCGATCCGCGCGAAATTCGGTATCCCCGCAATGCCGACAGCGACCAGGGCCGCCGCCTGGCTGCGACCGAGTACAGCGATCAGCGCCATGGCGAACAGGATGTTCGGCAGCGCCAGCAAGACATCGATGCAGCGCATCAACACAGAATCGCGCCAATCACCGAAAAAGCCGGCGACGAGCCCGACCGGCACCCCGATCAGCGCCGCGATAACGACGGCACCGAAGGCGGTGACGAGCGACGTTCGCGCGCCATAGACCACGCGTGCCAGGATATCCCGCCCAAGCTCGTCGGTACCAAACCAGGCGGAAGCCGATGGCGGCATCAGCGAGTCCGCCAGGTTCTGCGTCAGCGGGTCGAGCGGGAGCAGATCGGCAAACACCGCCGCCAGTGCCACCAGCAACAGGAAGGCGAAACTCAACGACGTGCTGCGGCGGGCAGAAAGCCGGCGCAGCACGTACAGGGTCGATCCTGAGGTCGCGCTCATCGCGGGACGCCGCGCAACCGATGGCTGCGTGACGCCGCGACCTCGTCCCGGCGACGGCGTCCCGCCTCACCGCTCCGCATTACTTGAACCCGATCGTCCGCGCGACGAGGAGGTTGTCGATCTCGAGTGTCACCCCGCCAACCTTGTCGGAGGCGACGATCAGGCCGACCTCATAGGAATTGGTCGGTATCGCGAAGGCCTCGTCCACCAGCACCTTGTTCAGGTTGTCATAAGATGCCTTGACCTCGGCCGCTCCCCCCGCGGCGCCATCGACCTTGGCAATCGCCGCGACATAGGCCGGATGCGGGTGCGGGTCCTTGAGGATTGGGTTCTGGGAGGTCCGATAGATCGAGTTCGTCGTCACGCGCGACGGGAACTTCTGGACATTCCCGACTGCACCGAAGACCGCGGCGAAATCGCCGCCCAGCAGCGCACTGACGAATTCGGCCCCCTGGCGGATATCGAGCTCGATCGGGATCCCGGCCTTGCCCAGCGAGGCCTGTACGATCTGGCTGATCTGGACCGAGGCCTCGTCGCTGCCATTGACCAGCATCTTCCAGTCTTTCATCTCGGCCGCCGAGAGGCCGGATGCCACAAGCAAGGCCTTCGCCTTGTCGAGATCGTAGGCGTAGGCCTTGGTGAAGCTGGCGTCGAAGGCCGGGCTTGCCGGCGCCCAGGGCTGCGCGACGACCTCGCCCATGCCGGCATAGCCGACGCGTAGGATGCCCGCGCGATCCATCAGGTGGTTGAAGGCCTGGCGGTAGGATTTGTTGCGGAATGGGCCACGCGTCGAGTTGATGCGGAAGACCTGCACGAGCTTGCCGGGTCCGGAAAAGACCTGGTAGCCAGCGCTCTTGAGGCGCACGGCACTCCGCGAGGAGCCGTTATAGATGATGTCGACGGYGCCCGACTCGAGCGCCGCGCTCGCCGCCGCATCCTCGCTGAACACAGTGAAGACGAGATCCTGCACGATCGGCTGCTTCTCGCGCCAGTAGTTCGGATTGGCCTTGAGGCGCAAGCCCTGCCCGACTGCGCGGCTCACCAGGGTGAAGGGGCCGGTGCCGGCCGGAACCGTCTCGACCGTATCGATGCCCTTTGCCTCGATCGGGATCAGGAACTGCAGCAGGTCGAGGATCTGCCGTTCCGGAACCGGAGCCTTGAAGTTGATCACCACGGTCCGGTCATCGGGCGCCGACCAGTCCTTGACGATCGACATCGTGGAAAAGACGTTCTTGCCGCGCTTGGGATCGGCTCCCTTCTGCAGCGTCGCCAATACGGAATCGGCCTTGAACGGAGTGCCGCTATGGAAGGTCACGCCATCGCGCAGCTTCACGCTGACCGAGGTCTTGTCAGGCGCGATCGTCCACTCAGTCGCCAGGCTCGGCTCCGGCTTTCCCTCGGGCGTGTATTCGATCAGGCTGTCATAGAGGTTCTTGATGACGTGGAAATTGACGGTCGAGAGCTGCTGCGGATCGTAATTGGCGAGTTCGCTCAGCACGGCGACACGCAAGGTGCCGCCCTTCAGTTGCTGAGCGATGGCTGGGAGTGACATCGCCAGGGGAGCTGCTGCAGCCAGGGCGATGCCCCCCATGCAGAATTGACGTCGCGATACGGTGGTCATCCGGCACACTCCCCTTTTTGGTTGGTCTTCGTGTCAGCTCGTCCCCGCGCCAGGCTGGGTCGAATGCGCCCGCCAGTCGCTTATTGTTTCAAGTGGATAGACGGGGCGCGGAATCCGCGCCCAGGGCAAGGTGAAGACGTCCGACTGCCCGGGCCCGCGCGTGTCGGCACGAATGACCTGCGAGGAGATCGGCGCGAAATACTGGAAATTCGACGCCGTCTTGAGGACAGCCATCTTGTAGTCCGCGAGATCGACGCCGAAAGCTTCGTAGACGCCCGGCACATTGCCAGCGACACCGCGCAACTCGCTGATCAGGAGCGTCACGGGCCCGACGTCGAAAACGACGACCCGGCCCATATCGACCTCGTTCTGGTGGTTGTAGATCAGCGGCACGGGCCCACCCCCGATACGCCGGACCGTGCCGGTGACCTCGAGCGGCGTAAAGAAGGCCGGCGCCGCATCGCCGCCCAGCGGCAGCGTCACCCGTGCACCCTCGCCGGCCGCGACCAGCGTCGCGACGGCCTGCGGCGAAATCAGCGGGATCAGCGCGCGGCTGCCGATGCCGAGCCTGAGGATCGATTCCAGGATCAGGTTGCTGTCGCCGGCGGAGCCACCGAAGACGGTATCGCCGGTGTCGCTGAGCACGACCATGCCGCGCTCGGCAGCGTCGGCCTTGCGCACGGCCTCGTCGACCGAGAGCGCCTCGCGGACCTGGAAATCATCGCGCATCGACCAGGCGAGGTCGGCGAGCTCATCCGCCAGAGTCTCGGCCAGGGACGGGTCGCCATCCGTGACGACGATCGTCGACCAGCCGCCCTCGGCGACATCTAGCCAGGGCTGCATCGGATAGTTCGATGCCTGCAGCACGCGCTCATCGGCCTCCAGCTCGCGGGCCCGATCGAACCAGCGCTTCATCGGCCCCTTCGACGTCAGGAACTGCTCTTGATGCGACAGCAGCGGAATCTTGCGCCAGGCCATCACCGGCCGCCGCTTCTCCGCGAGAATCTTGAGCAACAGAGCCGTCCCGATTTTGCCGGTATCGAAGACGTCATGCGGCTGCGTACGATGCCCGACGATCGCCGTGCAATTGGCCATGATCTTGCGCGTGATGTTGGCGTGGTGATCGAGGCCAAGCAGGATCGGGACCTCGGATCCGAGGATCGAACGGCAGAGCTCGGCCTGCTCGCCTTCGACATCGTCGATATCCTCGGCAGCAGCGGCGCCGTGGAGTTGCAGGACGAGCCCGTCGATCGGGCCGACAGCCGCGAGCCCGGTCCGGATCTTGTCCTGGAAGAAGTCGAACGCCGCGCGCGTGATCCGGCCGCCGGCGACGCTCCAGGCCCTGATGATCGGGATCGTCTCGACCGCAAGGCCGGATTCAGCCACCGCTGCATAGTGACCGCCGATCTGCCCGATCTCGCCAAACTGACGCGCGATCTCGGCCCCCTCATACAGGCCGAATGCCTCGAAATCCGCGAGCGTGGTCGGTACAGGATTGAAGTCGTTCGTTTCCTGCACAATGTGAATCAAGGCCAGGCGCACAGAATTCCTCCCGGAAAACGACGGTTCGCCAGCCGCAACGGCAAGGCGATCTCAATGGGTCGCACACCTCGTTATTGAGCGCTCACGCCGGTTGAACCTGTCGCAATGCGCGAAAACATGGGAAAAACGTACTGACGGCGCTATTTCGGGTCAAGGATTCTCTGTTTCGCAAGAAGAAACCGCTCCGATCTTCACAGGACCGGCAAACCTGTATTCCCGACCTCGCCTGGCTCACGAGACAGCGCTTCTCGGCGCGGCCAATAGCGGCACGAGACGCCGTGACCTGCCGCGACTTCGTGCCACTCCGCAGTGTTGCTGCTCGCGTGATCGTCGCCGTGGACACAGCCCCCGCCATCGCCTTCGAGAAAGCGCAGATCCGGCGGCGGCCGCTGGAGCCGTTCGCGCTGGCGGACGGGATCGGGCACCGGCACTGCATCCAGCAATACGCGCGTATAGGGGTGGGCGGGGCTGTCATAGACTTGAGCCGCGCTGCCCATTTCGACGACCCGGCCGCGATACATGACCGCTACGTGATGGGCGACTTCGCGAACGATCGCGAGATCATGCGCGATGAACAGATAGGACAGGCCGAGCTTCGCCTGAAGTGACTGCAACAGGTCCACGATCTGCGCCTGGGTGCGGACGTCGAGCGCCGAGACCGGCTCGTCGCAGACGATGAAATCCGGGCTGACCGCCAGGGCCCGGGCGATGACGACGCGCTGGCGCTGCCCGCCGGAAAATTCGTGCGGGTAGCGCTGCATCATGCCCGGGTCGAGGCTGACCAGGTCCAGAAGCTCAGCGACACGGTCCTGCAGCCGGGCAGGAGGCACCGAGCGATGCACCTGGAGCGGCTCGCGCAGGATCTGTCCGATCGTCATGCGCGGGTGCAAGCTCGAATACGGATTCTGCAGCACGAACTGCATATGGCGCCGCATCTGCCGCAATCGTGCGGCCAGCATCGTGGTCAATTCCTCGCCGAGCAGTTTCACCGAGCCCGAATATGTCTTCTGCAGCTGCAGGATCGCCCGGCCGGTCGTGGTCTTGCCCGACCCGGACTGGCCGACGAGCCCGAGCGTCTGGCCGGGTCCGATATCGAAGGAGACACGATCGACCGCCTTCAGCGCCTTGCCGTCGCCCCTGCCGGGAAAGCGCACCGACAGATCGCGGACCTGAAGCAGTGGCCGCGGCAGCGCCTCGGCGAGTGCGGCGGGATCATGAGCGGTCATCGCGTCGGCCCGGTGCTCTGGAGACGCGGCACGGCATCGAGCAGGGCGCGCGTATAGGCGTGCTGCGGCGCGGCGAAGACCCTCTCGATCGCTCCGGCTTCGACGATCTCGCCGCGGTACATCACATTGACCCGGTCGACCATGCCGGCCACGACGCCGAAATCATGGGTGATCAGCATCAACGCCATGCCGCGCTCCTCCTTCAGCCGCAGGAGCAAGCGCAGGATCTGCGCTTGCACGGTGACGTCGAGCGCCGTCGTCGGCTCATCGGCGATCAGCAGGTCCGGCTCGCAGGAGATGGCCATCGCGATCATGACGCGCTGGCGCATCCCGCCTGAGAACTGGTGCGGATGATCGTCCAGGCGCCGCGCCGCATCAGGTATCCCGACCTGATCGAGCAGTTCGATGCAGCGTTCGCGTGCCGCCTTGCCGGACAGCCCGGTGTGGTGGCGCAGCATGTCGGTCATTTGCGCGGCAATGCTCAGCACCGGATTGAGCGACGTCATCGGATCCTGGAAGACCATGGCGATGCGCCGCCCACGCAGAGCCCGCATATCGACTTCGCTCTTCGCCAGGATGTCCTGCCCCAGGAAGCTGACCTCGCCGCCAAGCGCGACAGAGGTGCCTTCGGGGGTGAGCCGCATCAGCGCCTTGGCCGTGACGCTCTTGCCGCAGCCGGATTCGCCGACGAAACCGACCGCTTCATCGGCAGCGATATCGAAGGAGATGCCGCGTACGGCCTGGATGACCTCCCGGCGCGTCGTGACGCTGGCGGTCAGGTTGCGGACGCTGAGGAGAGGGCCGGTGCGGATCATCGCACGCTCCCGACATCGAGCACGTCGCGCAGGCCATTGGCCAGGACGATAAAGGTCAGCGTCGCGAACACGATCGCGGCGGCGGGGCCGATCACGGTCAGCGGTGCCAGCTCCATGAATTGCCGCGCTTCGGACAGCATGCCACCCCAGTTCGGGTCTGGCGGCGGCGGCCCGAGCCCGAGGAAGGACAGGGCCGTGACCGTGAAGATCGTCTGAGACAGGGTCAGGCTGGTCGCGACAAGGATCGGCGAGACGACGAGCGGCAGGATATGGCGGAGAACCAGCCGCAATTCGCTCATGCCGATGCTGCGCGCCGCTTCGACATGGTCCCATTGCTTCACGCTGAGCACGGGCGCGCGCACCACTCTGGCCATTGCCGGCGTGTACACGATGGCGATGGTGAGGATCAGATTGGGAATGGTCGGTCCAAGCGCCGCAACGACCGCAATCGCGAGAAGGAGCACCGGGAAGGCGAAAACCACATCCAGGACGCGCATGATCACGTCATCGACCAGGCCGCCCAGATAGCCGGAGAGCAACCCGAGGACGAGACCTCCGACGAGGGCGATAAAGACGGCCGTGATCRTGATCAGCAGGGTCGTGCGGCCACCGACGATCAGCCGGCTGAGGACATCGCGACCGATCGAGTCCGTACCGAGCCAGTGGCGCGCACTGGCTCCGGCAAGAGAGTCGGGCGAGGTCGCGGACGGATCGAACGGCACGAGGAAGGGCGCGAAGATCGTGACGATCAACATCGTGGCCAGCATTGCCAGCCCGATCCCCAGCAGCAGGCCGCCTTGCGTGATCCGCAGCGCCTTGGGAGCGCACGCGCCAAGAGCCCGCTCCTGAACTCCCTCCTGCGACACGGCCCTCACAGCTTCACCCGCGCATCGACCCGTGCATAGGCGATGTCGATCATCGTATTCACCACGACCACGATCGCCGACGCCGTCAGGACGATGGCCTGGATCACCGGATAGTCGCGGCTATTGATGGAATCGAAGAGATATTGGCCCATTCCGGGAATGGCGAAGATGGTCTCGACCAGGATGCTGCCGCCAAGCAGGGCTGCGATCTTGAGACCGGTTGCGGTGATGACCGGCGTCAAGGCGTTGCGGACGAGGTAGTCGCGGAGGATCCTGCCCGGAGGCAGCCCTTTCGCGCGAGCGACCATGACGAAATCCTGGTTGGCCACCTCGAGGACGGCAGCGCGGGTGTTCTCGGAAATCGTGACCGAGACCGCCAGGGCCAGGGCGAGCGCCGGCAACAGCAGGCTACCGATATTGGCGAGCGGATCCTCGAGAAACGGCGTGTAGCCGAAGATCGAGATCTGCGGGAAATAGAGGCCGAAGAGCAGCACGATCAGCGTCGCGACCACATAATTCGGCACGGCCAGCATAACGCCATTGTAGAGCCGCACGATCCAGTCGATMGCGCCACGCATCCGCGCCGCTGCCAGCCCGGTCGCTACCCCCATCAGCATCGAGATGATCGCGGCAACCAGCGTCAGTTGGAAGGTCACCGCAAGCCGATTGAGCAATTCCGGCCGAACCGGCTGGCGCGTCACGAAGGACGTGCCGAGATCACCGAGGAGGGCATGCCCGAGCCAGACCCCATATTGCGCCAGCAGTGGTCGATCGAGCCCGAGCTCCTGCCGGATCGCCGCCAGAACCTCCGGTGCGACGCTCTGTGAGCCCGCTGCGGCAATGGCAAAATCGCCCGGCAAAGCCCGCATCATCGCGAAGGCAATGAAGGAGACCGCCAGCAGGATGACCAGCATCCAGGCGAGGCGGCCGAGGACAAAGCGCGTCATCGGCCGGCGCCCAATGTGCCGAGAGCGAACGGGGGAGTTATTTTTTCAGCCATGCCGTGCGCACGAAGGAGCGGATATTCGCAGCGATCGGAACGTAATCCTTGACGTAGTTCCACCAGATCTCCCAGCGGAGCGGGTACTGGTAGACTTGGATGATGTAGGCTTGGTCGGCGATATGGCGCTGGATCGCCATGTTCTTGGCCGCACGCAGGCCGAGGTCGAGTTCGGCGCGGGCTTCCAGGATCATTCTGTCGAGTGCGGCATCGTTCGATCCGGTGCCCTTGCCGGTAGCGCTGTCCGACTTGATGTATTGAAGGGTGGCGTCCGAGTCCGGCGTCCAGGACAGGGCGACCGAGAGCAGCGTCGGCCACGTACCGGTGTTCCACATGGTCAAGAGCGGTGCCGTCTCCATCGGCGTCAGTTTGACCGTGATTCCCGCCACCTGCCATTGCTGCTGCAGGATCTGCGCACAGGCGACGTCGAGCGGGTTGGCYGCGACGATGATGTAATTGCCGAGATCGATGCCCTCGGGATAACCGGCCTCGGCCAGCAGAACCTTCGCCGCTGCCGGATCATGCTTGTAGTAGGGCAGTTCCCCGGTGCCATCATAGCCGCCGACCTGGCTTTCCGGGATCATCGCGCCGATCTTGCCCGAACCGCCCAGGATCGTGTCGAGGCAGGCCTTGCGATCGGTCGCGAGGCTAAGCGCGCGGCGCACCCTGACATCGTTCAGGGGCTTGGCCTTCATGTTCAGCCAGATCGGGAAGGTCCGCGAGGTCTGACCGGGAGCGGACACGAGGTTGGGCGAGGTGCGCGCAATCGCAGCCGCGACTTTCGGGTCCTTCAGCCAGGTCATGTCGATCGCGCGCGACCGCAGCGCCGAGGTCAGCGTGGCCTGGTCCTTGTAGAACTTGAACACCACCCTGGAGAGATGCGGCTGCCCCTTCTCATAATAGCCCGCATGCGCGGTCAGCGAGAATTGCAGATTCGGCTGATAGGCCTCGAACACGAAGGGGCCGGTTCCGACGGGCTGGGTGTTGAGGTTCTCGACCCCGGCCGGGACGATCGCACCATTGGGGCTGGTCGCCAGATTGCTCAGGAAGGCCGCATCGGTCGCGTTCAGCTGGAATTTGACAGTGTAGGGGTCGATGACCGTAACCGCATCGACGCTGGAATAGAACGCCCGCAGGCGGCTGCCGGAAGCCGGGCTCAGGATACGATCGAAGGTGTGCTTCACATCATTGGCCGTGAAATCCTGGCCATTGTGGAATTTCACGCCCTGCCGCAGGCGGAAGACATAGGTCTTGGGATCGGGTTGATCGTAGCTCAGCGCGAGGTCGGGCTCGATCTTCATCTGCGCGGACCAGCGCAGCAGCCCCGTATAGATCAGGCTGGTGAAATCATAGGAGGAGAACGCCGTAAGCGTGACCGGATCCAGCCCGATCGGGTCGGCATCGGCGCCGATCGTCAGTGTTCCACCGGAAACCGGCGTCTCGGCCGCAGCATCGCCAACCATGATCGCGGGCGAAAGCGCCATGGCACTGCTGGCGAGCACAAGCCGCAGCAGGCTGCGGCGCGATAGCTCCTCTGCCATCTCCGGCTCGGGGGCGATCATCGGGAATGACGGAGGCTTCACGAACGATCCTTCCACATATGATCACAGGGCATGATCTCGGCCTGAAGCCTACAAGACGCTGATCTCCCATCAGCACCCGCCGCATGAAGCGAGACGCCTGTCGCCCTCGCCGATTCCCGCCCGCAGATCATCCCTCTCTCCGACGGAGGCTAGGAGTCGCCAGAATTCGCGTCAAGGATTCCTGGTTTCGCAACAAGAAACACGGTTTCCAAGTAGGGCCTCTCAGAAGAACGTTCTGACGGCCCCGCGCACGCCGTAATCGTCGTCGACCAGCATCAGCAGAGCCCATTTGTCGAAGGTCGTACAGGGATGACCGATGCCGAAGCCGACCATGTCTCCAACCTGGAGCGGGCTGTCCTCCGGCGTACCGAGATGGCAGTGCTGGTCGTTGAGTGCGAGAACCGTGTGCCCTGCCGGCATCGGCTCGGGATTGCTCATGCCCTGCCGGAACCAGCGCAGGGGAACGGGCATGCCTGCGTCGTAGCTGATGTCGCGCTTGCCGACGGTGAGCAGGCTACGACCTCGCTCGGGCCGCGATTGGACATAGGCCCAGACCTCAAGCGCCGGCTCGAGTCCGCCCGCCGGCAGGGTCAGGCTTGTTTCCATGACGATGCGCCGGAATGCACTGGCATAGGCTGTTGAATCGTGCGTCAGGTAACAACCCGAGCGCAGGACCTTCACGATGGATCGCGCAAAGGACGCCGCGTTCAGCTTTTCTCCGACGCGATCGAAAAGGGCGGTTCCGCCGGCACTCAGCACCATGGGATCGGGGCCGAGCAAACCCTCCGCTTCGGCGGCCAACGCCACGTCGATCATGTCGTCGAGGAGGCGGTCGGCACCTGCGGTGACACTATGTAACCCTTCGAAACACTCGAACCCGGCAAGTTGCAGCCCAGCCGCCCCACTGATGGCACGGGCGATCGCCATCGCCTCGGCCCGGCTGCGCGCACCCGTTCGGCCGCCCATGAAACCGATCTCGACGAGGATGCGCAGCGGATTGCCCGATGGCGGCGGCGCGCGCCGGGCGGCCTCCGCCAGYAATGCGACACCTTCGACGCTGTCGGCCAGGC